>NZ_JBNDHZ010000034.1:0-51711 GCF_056755355.1 Luteibacter sp. HAY1-4A | reverse complement strand
CTCGGCGGCGGCCTCCTTCTTATTAACCTTGTACTTATTACCTGCGGAGGTGCGGGCTGAGGGCAAGTGTCCAGGTGATAAGAAGCGAAACCTGAAGACTCCCAAAGAACCCCGCACCCGGTAACGGATGCGGGGTTTTTTATTGCCCGGCCCGCCTCATTCACGAGCGGAGCCAGACATGAATCCAGCAAACCAGGGCAGCACCGACGCCGTCGACAGCGACGTAGGCGGCCGCGTGCGCATCTTCGACACCACCTTGCGCGACGGCGAGCAGGCCCCCGGCTTCTCGATGGACCGGCGTGCCAAGCTGCGCATGGCGCACGCCCTGGAGGAACTCGGCGTCGACATCATCGAGGCCGGCTTCCCGCAAGCCTCTCCGGACGATTTCGCCGCCGTGGCGGAGATCGCGAGGACACTGAAAGCCCCCACGATCGCCGCACTGGCCCGATGTCAGGATGCCGACATCGACAGTGCGGGCAAGGCGCTGCAAGGCGCCAGGCATTCACGGATACACCTGTTCCTCTCTACCTCCCCCCTGCACCGCGAGCACAAGCTCGGTAAGAGCCGGCAGGAAGTCATCGACATGGCCGCCGCGGCCATCCGGCGCGCCAGGGCCCTCGTCCACGAAGTCGAGTTCTCCGCCGAAGACGCCCTCCGCACCGAACCCGACTTCCTCGCCGAAGTCTTCTCCGTCGCCGTCGAAGCCGGCGCCAGCGTGCTCAACGCTCCCGACACCGTCGGCTACGTCACCCCCTCCGAAATCCACGCCATGTTCACCTACCTGCGCGAGCACGTACGCGGGGCGGACAAGGTCGTGTTCTCGGCCCACTGCCACGACGACCTCGGCATGGCCGTCGCCAACAGCCTGGCGGCCATTTCCGCCGGCGCGCGGCAGGTGGAATGCACCATCAACGGCATCGGGGAGCGCGCGGGCAACGCGGCGCTGGAGGAAGTGGTCATGGCGCTGCATACGCGCCGGCCGCTGTTCGGCGTGGATACCGGCATCGTCACCGAGCGCCTGTTCCCCACATCGCGTCTCCTCGCCGAGGTCACCGGACAGCCGGTGCCGCGCAACAAGGCCATCGTGGGCGACAACGCCTTCGCGCACGAATCCGGCATCCACCAGCACGGCATGCTGAAGCACCGCGGCACCTACGAAATCATGCGGCCGCAGGACGTCGGCGCGAAAACCTCGCTGGTGCTGGGCAAGCACTCCGGCCGCCATGCGCTGCGCCAGCGCCTCGAGGAACTCGAATTCGAGATCGACGAGACCACGCTCGACGCCGTCTTCGAGAGCTTCAAGAACCTTACAGACAGGCAGCGCTCGATCACCAACGATGATCTCGTCGCGCTGATGGACAAGCACCAGAACCCCCACCAGACCGCCGCCGTCGCGGTCGAGTCCTGAAGGAGCACCCATGGAAGCCCCGACCCATCTCTGGCACAACGGCCGTATCAAGGCCTGGGCCGACGCCACCGTCCACGTGGGCGCGCATGCGCTGCACTATGGCTCCTCCGTGTTCGAAGGCGTGCGGGTGTATGCCACGCCCGACGGCCCGCGCTATTTCCGCCTGGAGGAACACACCGAGCGCCTGTTCCACTCGGCGCGGGTCTACGACCTGTCGATGCCTTACGACGCCGCGACGATCAACCGCGCATGCCGTGAAGTCATCGTCGCCAACGGCCTGAAGTCCGCGTACGTCCGCCCGATCGTGTTCCGCAGCGGCTTCACCTTCAGCCTCGCACCGTCGCTCGACACGGCGGTGGACGTCGCCGTCATCGCCCTGCCCTGGGGTGCCTACCATGGCGCCGATGCCATCGAGAAAGGCGTCGACGTCTGCGTGTCGTCGTGGAACCGCGCGGCACCGAACACCTATCCCAGCGGTGCAAAAGCGGGCGGCAACTACCTCAATAGCCAGCTGATCGCACGCGAAGCCGTGAACGGCGGCTACGCCGAGGGCATCGCCCTGGGCACCGACGGCCTGCTGAGCGAGGGCGCGGGGGAAAACCTGTTCATCGTGCGCAAGGGCGTGATCTACACACCCCCCGCTGCTTCGGCCATCCTCTGCGGCATCACCCGCGACACCGTGCTCACGCTGGCGCGCGAACGCGGCTACGACGTCGTGGAGCAGTCCCTGCCGCGCGAGATGCTGTACTTCGCGGACGAAGTCTTCATGACGGGTACGGCGGCGGAGGTCACCGCCGTGCGCTCCGTGGATCGCAAGCCGGTCGGCAGCGGGCACCCCGGCCCCGTCACGAAACAGTTGCAGCAGGACTTCTTCGGCCTGTTCGACGGCCGCACGGAAGATCGCTGGGGCTGGCTCACGCCCGTCGAGGAAGCCACCGCCGGGAGGGCCGCCGCATGACGCCGCGCACCCTGTTCGACAAGTTGTGGGATGCGCACCAGGTCACGGCGGAAACGGACAGCACGCCGGGCGTGTTGTACATCGACCTGCACATGGTGCACGAGGTCACGTCGCCGCAGGCGTTCGACGAACTGCGCGCCCGCGGCCTGAAGGTACGCCGCCCCGACCGCACGCTGGCCACGCTCGATCATTCCACGCCCACGCTGCCGCCGGATGCGCAGGGCAAGCGCCCGTACTACACGAAGGAAGCCGAAGCGCAGGTGGCCCGGCTTGAAGCGAACGTGCGCGAGTTCGGCATCGACCTCATGGGCTGGGACAGCCCGCAGCGCGGCATCGTGCACGTGGCGGGCCCGGAAGTCGGCGCCACGCAGCCGGGCATGACCATCGTCTGCGGCGACAGCCATACGGCCACGCACGGCGCATTCGGTGCGCTGGCCTTCGGCATCGGCACCACGGAGGTCGGCCATGTGCTGGCCACGCAATGCCTGCTCCAGCGCAAGCCGAAGTCGTTCGCCATCCACGTCGACGGCGCGTTGCAGCCCGGCGTTACCGCGAAGGACCTGATCCTGCACATCATCGGCACGATCGGCATCGGTGGCGGCACCGGCCACGTGCTCGAGTACACCGGCGAGGCCATCCGCGCCATGTCGATGGAAGAGCGCATGACGGTGTGCAACATGTCGATCGAGGCAGGCGCACGCGCCGGACTCATCGCGCCCGACGACACCACCTTCGCGTGGCTGGCCGGGCGCGAGCGCGTACCCAAGGGCGAGGCATGGGACCGTGCCGTGGCCCACTGGCGCACGCTCCCCACCGACGAAGGCGCCACGTACGACAAGGAAGTGCGCATCGACGCCTCCGCGATCCAGCCGTCGGTCACCTACGGCACCCATCCGGGCATGGTCGTGTCCATCCATGCCCCGGTGCCCGCCGCGGCCGATGCCGTGGAACAGCGTGCGCTCGACTACATGAAGGTCACCGCCGGCAAGCCGATCGCCGGCGAAGCGGTGGACGTCGTCTTCATCGGCAGCTGCACCAATGGCCGCCTCTCCGACCTGCGCGCCGCGGCCGGCATCCTGCGCGGCCGGCGTGTCGCCGTGGGCGTGCGCATGCTCGTGGTGCCGGGCTCGGAGCAGGTGCGCCGCGATGCCGAGCGCGAAGGCCTGCACGAGATCTTCCGCGCGGCCGGTGCCGAGTGGCGCGAGCCAGGTTGCTCGATGTGCATCGCCATGAACGGCGACCTTGCCCAGCCGGGCCAGCTCGTGGTCGCCACCAGTAACCGCAACTTCGAAGGCCGCCAGGGCAAGGGCGCACGCACCGTGCTCGCCAGCCCCCTCGTCGCCGCCGCCTCGGCCGTCGCCGGCCGCGTGGCCGATCCCCGCGAATACATGACCCAGGAAGCCGCCGCATGAGCACCACCAGCCGTCCGCTCGCCTACGTGCACTCACGCACGGCGGTGCTGCGCAACGAGAACATCGACACCGACCGGATCATTCCGGCCCGGTTCCTCACCACCACCGAGCGCACCGGCCTCGGCAAGCACTGCTTCGAGGACTGGCGCTACGCCGCCGACGGCAGCGACGACCCGGCGTTCCCGCTCAACCAGCCGCAGGCGCGTGGTTGCAGCATCCTCGTGGCGGGCCACAACTTCGGCTGCGGTTCGTCGCGCGAGCATGCCCCCTGGGCCCTGCTCGATTACGGCATCCGCGCGGTCATCTCCAGCGAGATCGCGGACATCTTCCGCGGCAATGCCCTGAAGAACGGCCTGGTCGCCATCGTGGTGAGCGAGGCCGAGCATCGCTGGCTGCTGGACAACCCGGGCGTGGAACTGCGCATCGACATCGCCGAAGGCACCATCCGCCTTCCCGATGGCGGCGTGGTCCGCTTCGACCTCGACGCCTTCTCGCGCCATTGCCTGCTCAACGGGGTCGACCAGTTGGGCTTCCTCCTGCAACAGGAGGCCGACATCGCGGCCTACGAGCAGCGGACGGAGGAAGCGGCATGAAAGCTTCGATCGTCGTACTCCCCGGTGACGGCATCGGCCCGGAGGTCGCCTCCGCCGGCGTCGCGGTACTGCGCGAGGTCGCGCAGCGTTTCGGCCATGATTTCACCTTCACCGAGCACGCCATCGGTGGCGACGCCATCGACCGCTTCGGCGATCCGTTGCCGCCGGCCACTCGCGAAGCCCTTCTCGCTGCGGACGCCGTGCTGCTCGGCGCGGTGGGCGGCCCGAAGTGGTCCGACCCGAATGCGACGGTGCGCCCGGAACAAGGCCTGCTGGCGATGCGGAAGCTGCTCGGCGTGTTCGCCAACGTGCGCCCGTTGAAGCTGCATCCGCGCACCGCCGCCCTGTCGCCGTTGAAGGCGGAGCGCACGAAGGGGGTGGATCTCGTCTTCATCCGCGAACTCACGGGCGGCATCTATTTCGGCGCGAAGACGCGCAGCGACACGGATGCCACCGACGAGTGCCGCTACAGCGTGGAAGAAGTGGAGCGCGTGCTCCGCCATGCCTTCGACCTGGCCCGCACGCGGCGCCGCAAGGTCACCTCGGTGGACAAGGCCAACGTACTCGAAACCTCGCGCCTGTGGCGCTCGGTCGCCACGCGCGTCGCGGCGGATTATCCGGACGTCGAACTGGAACACCAGCTCGTCGACTCCATGGCGATGCACCTGCTCACGCGCCCCGCCGACTACGACGTGATCGTCACCGAGAACATGTTCGGCGACATCCTCACCGACGAGGCCTCGGTGCTGGCCGGTTCACTCGGACTGTCGCCTTCCGCGTCCATCGGCGGTCCGGGCGCGGGCGTGTACGAACCCATCCATGGCTCGGCCCCCGACATCGCCGGGCAGGCGCTCGCGAACCCGCTGGGCACCATCCTTTCGGCGGCCATGCTCCTGCGCCATTCGCTCGGCCTGAGCGAGGAAGCCGCGGTGGTGGAAGCCGCCGTCGACCACGTGCTGGAGCACGCCAACCTCACGCGCGACCTGGGCGGCAGCGCTACCACGCATGCCGTCACCCGCGCCGTCCTCGATGCCTGTGCCGCCAAAGCGGAGGCCGCATGAACACCAAGAAGATCCCCATCCGCACGCTGCGCAGCGATGCGATCAAGACCGGACCCGATCGCGCACCGGCACGCGCGATGTTGCGCGCCACAGGCCTCGACGACGAGGCCATCGCCCGGCCGATGGTCGCCATCGTGCATAGCTGGTCGAACGTGTCGCCGTGCAACCTCAACCTGCGCGAGCTCGCGGAAGCCGCTGCCGACGGCGTACGCGCCGCAGGCGGTACGCCGGTGGAGTTCAACACCATCGCCGTGACCGACGGCATCGCCATGGGTACGCCGGGCATGCGGTCCTCGCTGGTCAGCCGCGAACTGATCGCGGATTCCATCGAACTTGCGGTCGACGGCCACTGCCTCGACGCGATGGTGGTGCTGTGCGGCTGCGACAAGACCATCCCGGCCGCCGCGATGGCGCTGGCCCGGCTGAACATCCCGGGCGTCGCGCTGTATGGCGGCAGCATCGCGCACGGCAGCCGCAACGGCTGCCCGATCACCGTGCAGGAGGTGTTCGAGGCCGTGGGTGCGCACGGTGCCGGCAAGATCGACGATGCCGAACTCGACGACGTCGAACGCCACGCCTGCCCGGGCGCGGGTGCCTGCGGCGGCCAGTTCACGGCCAACACCATGGCGATGGTGCTGACCACACTGGGCCTCACGCCGGTCGGTCTCAACGATATCCCCGCCACCGATCCCGCGAAACGCGATGCGGCGTTCCGCTGCGGCGAACTCGCCATGGCATGCCTGGAAGCCAACCGGCGTCCCCGCGACGTCATGACTCGTGCCGCGTTCGACAACGCCGCGCGCATGGTCGCTGCCACGGCTGGCTCCACCAACGCCGTGCTGCACCTGCTGGCCATTGCCAACGAAGCACGCGTTCCATTGTCCATCGAGGATTTCGAACCCGCTTCCGCCCGCACGCCGGTCATCGCCGACCTGAAGCCGGGCGGCCGTTTCAGCGCGGTGGAACTCACCGCCGCCGGCGGTACGGCCGTCGTGGCCCGTGAGTTGCGCGAGGCCGGTTTGATCGCCGACACGCAGACGGTGACGGGCCGCAGCCTCTTCGCCGAACTCGATGCCGCGCCTGCCGCGACCGAAGGCCAGCAGGTCGTTCGTCCCGTCGCCCATCCGTTCAAGCCACGCGGCGGCTACAGCATCCTCTACGGCAACCTCTCGCCCGAGGGTTGCATCCTCAAGCTCGCAGGCCATGGCCGCATCAGCCATGCCGGGCCGGCGCGTGTGTTCGAAAGCGAGGAAGACGCGTTCGCCGCCGTGCAGGCCGGCCGCATCCGTGCGGGCGACGTCATGGTCATTCGCAACGAAGGCCCGGCCGGCGGGCCGGGCATGCGCGAGATGCTGGCCGTCACGGCCGCGCTCGTCGGCCGCGGCCTCGGCGACAGCGTGGCACTCATCACCGACGGGCGTTTCAGCGGAGCCACGCATGGCTTCATGGTGGGCCATGTCGCACCCGAAGCCGCGCGCGGCGGCCCCATCGGCCTCCTGCGCGAGGGCGATGCCGTGTTCATCGACGCCGCCACGCGCGAATTGCGCACCGACGCCGACCTTGCGTCACGCCGCGCGGCCTGGCGGCCGGCAGCGCCGAAGGTCACGCGCGGCGTGCTCGCCAAGTACGCCCGCCTCGTGGGTTCCGCGGCGGAGGGCGCGGTCACGCAGGCCTTCGACGACGCACCCGCCGTCTCGACGCGAACACGCCGCGAATTCGAAGACGCCGACCTCACCCAGGAGTTGATCGGCAACTGATTCCCGCACACCACCCGTTCCTTGCCCGACCCATCCGAGGAGTACCACCGTGACCGATACCCAAGCCACCACCGCCCCGTTGCAGAACGCCCGTATCGCCGTGCTCGGCTACGGCAGCCAGGGCCGCGCCCATGCGCTCAACCTGAAGGATTCCGGCCTCGACGTCGTGGTCGGGCTGCGCCCGGGCGGCCCCTCGTGGCGCCGCGCCTACCTCGACGGCTTCGCCGTCGCCGAACCGGCCGATGCCGTGCGCGGCGCCGATCTCGTCGCGGTGCTCACGCCGGACATGACCCAGCCCGGCATCTACAAGGACGCCATCGAAGCCAACATGAAGCCGGGCGCCACCCTGCTGTTCGCCCACGGTTTCAACGTGCACTTCGGCCAGATCCAGCCGCGCGCCGACATCGACGTCGTGCTCGTGGCACCGAAGGGACCGGGTGCGCTCGTGCGCCGCGAGTACGAGATCGGTCGCGGCGTGCCCTGCCTGTACGCCGTGCACCAGGACACCACGGGCAAGGCGACCGAACGTGCCACCGCCTATGCGGCCGGCATCGGCGGCGCGCGCGCCATGCTGATCGAAACCGACTTCAAGGAAGAGACCGAGACCGATCTCTTCGGTGAACAGGCCGTGCTGTGCGGCGGTGCGTCGGAACTGGTCATCAAGGGCTTCGAGACGCTCGTGGAAGCGGGCTACCGTCCGGAGATCGCGTACTACGAAGTGATGCACGAGCTGAAGCTCATCGTCGACCTCTTCTACGAGGGCGGCATCGCGCGCATGCTCGAGTTCATTTCCGAAACGGCGCAGTACGGCGACTACACCCGCGGCCCGCGCATCGTCGACGAGGGCACCAAGGAGCGCATGAAGGCGGTGCTCAAGGAAATCCAGGACGGCACCTTCGCGCGCGAGTGGACGGCCGAATACAACGCCGGCCTGCCGAACTACAAGGCGTACAAGCAGCGCGACCTCGAACATCCGATCGAGAAGGTGGGCGCGAAGCTGCGTGCGCGCATGCCCTGGCTCGCCGCGAACCAGCCGAAACCGGCGGTGGAGCCCGTCAAGGCGGATTGAACCGTACGAGCAACGAAGTGGGTGGCAGCCGACAGGGTCGGCTCCCACCAACGACCTGCCACGAAGGAAAACGACATACCGTGAACGCCCAACTGGACACCGTCGGCGACATTCGCCCGCATTCGCACCATCCCCTGGCCGGCCAGTCCCTGACTGGTGCCGACATCGTCGTGCAGGTACTCGCCGACGAAGGCCTCGACGTCCTCTTCGGTTACTCCGGCGGCGCCATCCTTCCCGTGTATGACGCCGTTTTCCGCTACAACGGCGCGCATGCGCGCGACGACGGCAGCGAACCCATGCCGATGATCGTTCCCGCCAACGAGCAAGGCGCATGCTTCATGGCCGCCGGTTACGCGCGTGCGTCGGGGCGGGTGGGCGTGGCGCTGGTCACGTCCGGTCCGGGCGCCACCAACGCCGTGACACCCGTGCGCGATTGCATGGCCGACTCCATTCCGCTGGTCGTGGTCTGCGGGCAGGTGCCCACGGCCGCGATCGGCACCGACGCGTTCCAGGAGGCCCCGATCAGCACGATCATGGGGTCCTGCGCGAAGCACGTGTTCCTCGTCACCGATCCGTCCACGCTCGAAGCCACCCTTCGCACCGCGTTCCACATCGCCCGCAGCGGACGCCCGGGGCCCGTGGTCATCGACATTCCCAAGGACGTGCAGAACGCCCTGTCCGTCTTCCACGGCAGCCACGAGCTGCCCGTGCGCGGCTATCGTTCGCGGCTGCACGCCGTGGAGTCGGCGACCATTCCCGACGCCGAGTGCGCACGCTTCTTCGAACTGCTCGGCCGCGCCAGGCGTCCTTTGATCTACGCCGGTGGCGGCGTGATTTCCGCGGGTGCGGGTGAGGCCCTACGCGACTTCGCGCACGAACATGGCGTTCCCATCGTCACCACCTTGATGGGCATCGGCGGGTTCGACACCACCGATCCCCTGGCGCTGGACATGCTCGGCATGCACGGCGCGGCCTATGCCAACTACGCCATGGACGACTGCGATTTCGTGCTTGCCCTGGGTGCGCGTTTCGACGACCGGGTGGTCGGCGTCCCGGCGAAGTTCGCGCCGCATGCACGCGCTATCGCCCAGATCGATATCGACCCGGCGGAAATCGGCAAGGTGAAGGCTGTGGACTGGCACCACGTGGGCACGCTGGACCAGTCGCTGGAGCGCCTGACCGCTTATGGAAGGGCCATGGGCATTCGCGGCGATTACGCGCCGTGGCACGCGCACGTGGCCGCTCTCAAGGATCATCACGCGATGGATTTCTGCCGCGACGGTACGAGCATTCACCCCTGCGCGGTCATCGAGGCCATCAACCGCATCACCGATGGACGAGCCGTGATCACCACGGGTGTCGGGCAGCACCAGATGTGGGCGGCGCAGTACTTCGATTTCCGCGAGCCCCGCCTCTGGCTCACGTCCGGCGCCATGGGCACGATGGGCTTCGGCCTGCCGGCGGCGATCGGTGCGCAGTTCGCCCGCCCCGACCGCATCGTCATCGACGTGGACGGCGACGCCAGCATCCGCATGAACATCGGCGAGCTGGAAACGGTCACCACGTACAACCTGCCGGTAAAGGTGGTGGTGCTGAACAACAGCGGCGACGGCATGGTGCGCCAGTGGCAGAAGCTGTTCTTCAAGGGACGCTTCTCGGCGTCGGACAAGAGCCTGCACAAGAAGGATTTCGTGCGCGCCGCGCAGGCGGATGGATTCGCATGGGCCCGCCGCCTGGACGATCCCGCCGAGATCGACGCCGTCGTTGCCGACTTCCTGGCGTTCGAGGGCCCTGCGTTCCTCGAAGTGGTGATCGACCCCGACGCGGGCGTCTACCCGATGGTGGGACCCGGCGCGACCTACGCGGAAATGATCACCGGCGACTGGATACCCAGCCGCGAGCGGCCCGTCGTGCGGACCGCCGAACCGACGGGAATGTTCTGACGATGCGCCATCTGATCTCCATGCTGTTGCAGAACGAAGCCGGCGCGCTGGCCCGCGTGGCCGGCCTGTTCGCCTCGCGCGGCTACAACATCGAATCGCTGCTTGTCGCTCCGACGCGGGATGCCGACGTATCGCGGCTCACGCTGGTGGTCGATGTCGACGATGCCGCCGTGGAGCAGATCGTGAAGCAGTCGGCGAAGCTCGTCGACGTGATCGATATCGCCGACCTCGGCGGCAGCGATGCGACGGCGCAAGCCCTGCTCGCCGCTTTCCAGGCGGCGCTGCAGATTGCCGACGAGATCGTGGACCGCGTGCGGAGTCGGGCCGTCTACCAGACCTTGTAGACCTGCCCTGTCTGCCGGCCTTCGATCGAACGGGAGAAGGCCAGCGCCGCACGCGCCACCGGCACCGGTTCGAAACCGCGAAAGAACGGGCCGTAGCTCGCCATCGATTCCACGAACACGTTGGGGCTTACGGCGTTGATGCGAATACCGCGCGGCAGCTCGATGGCCGCCGCGCGCACGAAGGCCTCCACGGCACCGTTCACGAGGCTGGCGCAGGCACCGGCGACGATAGGCTGTTCGGTGAGGATGCCGGTGATCAGGGTGAAGGAACCGCCGTCGCGCAGTCGTGGCGTGCCCGCCCGCACCAGGCGAACCTGGCCCATGAGCTTGTCCTGCACGCCTTCGAGGTATTTCGCTTCGTCGAGGTCGGCCAGCGGCGCGAACGGCACCTTGCCCGCCGTGCAGACGACCGCGTCGAGGTCGCCCACGTCGCGGAACATCGCCTCGACGCTGGCGGTATCGCGCAGGTCGACGCGCACGTCGCCATGCGAACGCCCAGCGCGGACGATCTCATGGCGTGTGCCGAGTTCCTCGGCCACGGCCCGGCCCAGCGTGCCGCCGGCACCGATGATCAGGATCTTCATGATCGCTTTCCTTGTGGTTGCAGCCGATGAGGGTACGACGCCCGGCATGAACAGGGCGCGGCGCAGGCACTCCGCCCTTCCCGGCTCACCGGAGCTTTACGGCGCGTACCCGGCTGCTTCACCCCGCCGTGCCTAGGTTGAACTCCTCCCCGGAAAAACAGCGGAGCCCCCATGCCGTACACACCCACCAATCCGCAACCGCCCTTCGCCGAGCCCGGCAAGAACCGTCCCGAAGACGAGATCCGCCAACCCGGCCACTACAAGCCCGAGCGCGACGCCGATCCCGAACCGCCGGTGGACGACGACCCCATCGAACCGCTGGAACCCTAGCATCCGGGCGGGGCAGCAGCGCCGCCCCGCACCGTCGTCGATGCCGCGACCGCTGGGCTAGACTTCGCGGATGAGTCCCACCTCCCGCAAATCTCCCTCGCGCCGCAAGCATCCGTCGGCCAGCCGCAAGCCCGCCGCAACCCCGGCTGTCGCACGCCCAGCCGACGCCTCGACCACAGCCGAGCGCGTACTCGCCTTCCTGCTCAAAGGCCTGCCACCAGCAAGGCGCGAAAAAATCCATGCCTACCTGGTGCTCACGCGCATGGATCGTCCCATCGGCGCCTTGCTGCTCATGTGGCCGACCTGGTGGGCGCTTTGGCTCGCCGCCAAGGACTTTCCGCCCGTCGGACCGCTGGTGATCTTCACCCTCGGCGTGTTCGCCATGCGCTCCGCCGGTTGCGCCATCAACGACTACGCCGACCGGAACCTCGATCCGCAAGTGACCCGCACGGCAGGCCGGCCGATAGCGAGCGGCAGGGTCAGCCCGCGCGAGGCCCTTTACGTCTTCGCTGCCCTGCTCGCCTTCTCGTACGTGCTGGTGCTGTTCACCAACCGGCTCACCATCCTGCTGTCGTTCGCGGGCGCGGCGCTCGCGGCCTTGTATCCCTTCAGCAAGCGCTACACGAACCTGCCGCAAGTGGTGCTCGGTGCAGCGTTCGGCTGGTCGATACCGATGGCTTTCGCCGCGGTCACCAACACGGTGCCGCCGCTGGCGTGGCTGCTGTTCATCGGCAATATCCTCTGGTCGGTGATCTACGACACCGAATACGCGATGGTCGATCGCGAGGAAGACCTCAAGGCCGGCGCCAAGTCCACGGCCATCCTCTTCGCCGACGCCGACCTCGTCATCATCGGCGTGCTCATGGGCACCTTCCTGCTGACCATGCTGCTGGTGGGCACGCGCGCCGCGCTCGAATGGCCCTATTGGATCGCGCTGGCGGTGGCCACGGGCCTCTTTGCCTACCAGCAGTGGATCATGCGCGACCGGGAGCGCGCGGCGTGCCTCGCCGCCTTCCGCCACAACAACTGGGTGGGATTGGCCCTCTGGCTCGGTATCGTGATCGCGCTCGCCCTATGACCGTGATCACGCCGTGAGCCATCGATGACCATTTGTCTCGATTGAAATAGGGCCGTCATGAAAATTCAGCGATCCCGTCATCGCTGACGCATAAGTTCCTACGGGTCGCGGACCCACGGAGTGGCCGCGGGCCGCCGCAACATGCGCGGTCCGGGGGGAGGGTTCGCGCAGTCCCTTTCCCCGGAAGACAACCAACATGCGTAACACCCTCCTCTGCCGCGCCGTGCGCACGGCGCTCTTCGGCGCGTTCGTCATTTCCGCCGCGGCCCACGCCCAGGACAGCAATCCCGAGAAGAAGGCCACGGACCTCGACAACGTCGTCGTCACCGCGCGTTCGGGCGTCGAGAGCCGCACCAAGGCGGAAACGAGTTACTCCATCACCACGATCGACGAGGACCGCCTCCGCATGCAGGCGCCGACGAGCGTCACCGAGGCAGTGAAATCGGTACCCGGATTCTGGGTGGAGTCCTCGGGCGGCGAGGCATCGGGCAACATCCGTGCGCGCGGCATTCCCGTGGATGGCTACGGCTCGGTCACGCTGCTCGAAGACGGCATTCCCGTACAGCACGACCCCGCGCTCGGCTACCTCAATGCCGACCAGGCATTCCGCCTGGACGAGACGATCGAGCGTGTCGAAGTGGTCCGAGGCGGCCCGTCGTCGGTGTTCTATTCCAACGCGCCGGCCGGCGCGATCAACTTCATCCCCCGCAAGGTCGGCGACACGCCGGAAGGCCTGGTGAAGTACACCGTGGGCAATTACTCGCTGAACCGCCTGGACTTCTGGTACGGCACGCCCGTGGGCGGCGGCTGGAAGCTTGGGGTCGGCGGCTTCTGGCGTGTGGACGACGGCATTCGCCGGCCGCAGTTCCACGCCGACGACGGCGGCCAGCTGCGTGCCACGCTGTCCAAGGAACTCGAACACGGCGACATCAGCTTCGACGTGAAGCACATGGACGACAAGGTGGCGCTCTACCTCGGCATTCCGATGCGCACCAACGCCAGCGGCGACATCCGCCCGGTGCCGGGCTTCAACGGCAACTACGGCACGCTCGCCGGCCCGGACACCGAGCACGTACTGATGCGCGAGGGTGACGGCAGCCTGTACAACTTCGACAACGACGAAGGCACCCACGTGAAGCGCACGCAGGTGTCGTTCAAGTTCGACCACGATCTCGGCGCCGACTGGAAGCTGGCCGAATCGATGCGTTACAGCACCACGGATACACAGCGCAACGGCGTATTCCCGAACGCCTTGCAAAGCGCCAGCTCGTTCATCGCCCAGGACACCAAGCGTCTTTCCGCCATCGCCGGCGCCACCGGCCTGCAGTTCCGTTACGTGGACAACCCTTCGCAGGTGTTCAACGTGGCCAACCAGAACGGCAATGGCCTGGTGGTGACCGAAGGCCTGCGCGGCGTGACGATGCCGGTGAACGAGTTCATCAACGACACGCGCGTGCTGCGCAAGTTCGAGTTCGGCGACCAGAGCCACGACGTGACGTTCGGTTACTACCACGCAAACTTCAACCAGGACTTCAGCCGTTATTCGTCGACGATGCTGACCGATGCCACCAACAACGCCCGCGCGCTCGACCTGGTGGGCGTGGATGCGAACGGCAACGTGCTGGGCTCGCTTACCGATCACGGCATCTACCGTTACGGCTACGAGTGGGAACACGCCAGCGGCAAGTCCAACACCAACGCCTTCTACGCGTCCGACGAATGGCAGGTGACGCCGGAACTCCGCATCGACGGCGGTCTCCGCTACGAGAAGGTCAACGTGGAGGGCTTCACCGAGGGCAAGCAGACGGTGGACCTGGGCGGTTCGCCGGCGGCGGCCACCGTGCTCACGGGCAACGGCGTGCTGACCCACTACGATCAGTCGTTCGACAAGACGGGCTGGACGCTCGGCGCGAACTGGCAGTTCTCGCCCCCCCAGGGCCTGTTCGCACGCTGGACCTCGGCCTTCCGCCTGCCGAACCTCAGCACGTACATCACCAACCCGACGGCCACGCCGCTGCTGCAGACCATGGACCTGGCCGAAGCCGGTTGGAAGTACAGCGACCGTTTCGTGGACCTGTATGCGACCGCCTTCTACACCAAGTACGACAACGTCAGCTTCACCAACAACGTTTTCGACCGGAACGGCAACACGTCCACGCCGCAGACGGGCTTCGCCACCACGAAGACCTACGGCCTGGAACTCGAGGGCACGCTCTATCCCACGAAGTGGTTCGACGTGCAGTTCAACGCCACGCTGCAGGATCCGAAGTACAAGGGTCTGAGCTACACCGATGTGGTGGCGAATGCGCCCGTGTTGCGCGACTACGACGACAACCAGCTCATCCGCGTGCCCAAGGTCAGCTACCGCATCGTGCCAGGCGTGAACCTGCTGGACGGCCGCCTGCGCCTGCAGGTGTCGTACGAACACGAAGGCAAGCGCTACGTCGACACCGCGAACTCGGTGGTACTGCCGTCGTATCACGTGGTCGGCGCCAGCGCCCGCTACGATGCCACGCAGCAGCTGTCGCTGTTCCTCTATGCCGACAACATCACGAACTCGCTGGGCCTCACGGAGGGCAACCCGCGCGCCGGCGAACTGGCGAGTTCCGATGCGGGTGCCAACACGTTCATCGCCCGCCCGCTGCTCGGCCGTTCGTTCCGTCTCGCCGCGATGTACCGTTTCTGATGCGCGCGCTGCTCGGCTTCGTGCTCGCGTTCTTCGCCGCCACAGCCATGGCGGCGGAGCGGGCGCCGGACCTGGTCCTCCGGGGCCAGCTCACCGGCGCCGATCAGCACACGTATCGGGAAATCCCGTTCGACGTGCCGAAGGGCACGTCGCGGATTACCGTGGACGTCGATTACACGGGGCACGAGGATAAGACCGTGATCGACCTCGGCCTGCTGGGCCCGGGATCGTTCGAGGCACAGGACGGCTTTCGCGGCTGGAGCGGCGGCAGCAAGCACCGCTTCACGGTGTCCGCCACGGATGCCACCGCTTCGTTCCTCCCGGGGGCCATCCAGCCAGGCCGGTGGCGCCTGCTCTTCGGCATACCGAACATCCGCCCCGCCTCGCATGCCACGTACACGGCAAAGGTGTGGTTCTCGCGCGATGACGAGGGCTTCGGACCGGAGCATGGCCTGACGGCACCGCTCGCCACGGAAGCGCGCTGGTATCGCGGCGACCTGCACATGCACTCGGCGCACAGCGACGGCGGCTGCCTGAACCTGTCGAAGACGACCAGGGTGCCTTGCCCACTGTTCTTCACCGTGGCATCGGCGGCGAAGCGCGGCCTGGACTTCATCGCCCTGTCCGACCACAACACCATGTCGCAGGTGTCTGAGCTGCGCGAGCTGCAACCGTACTTCGACACGATGCTGCTGATTCCCGCGCGCGAGATCACCACGTTCGAAGGCCACGCCAACCTGTTCGGCGTGTCCCGCACCGTGGACTTCCGCTTAGGAAGCAAGGACGTGCCGGACTGGAACGCCTTGCTCGCCGATGTCGCCCGCGCGCACGGGGTCATTTCGATCAACCATCCGAATCGCCCGAACGACGAAACCTGCATGGGATGCGGGTTCACGCCACGTAAGCCGGTGGACATGCACGGGTTCCAGGCGATCGAGGCGGTCAACGGCACAGACACCACACGCCCCGACACCGGCATTCCGTTCTGGGAGAAGCAATTGAACGCGGGCCTGCGCATTACGGCCATCGGCGGCAGCGACAGTCACATTGGCACGGACGATCCGCGCGACGCCTTCGCCGGCACGATCGGTACCCCAACGACCGTGGTGCATGCCGACGAGCTATCCATGGAGGGCATCCTCGACGGCATTCGTGCGGGGCATGTGTTCGTGGATATCGAAGGGACGCGCGATCGTACGCTCGATGTCGCCGCCAGTGCGGATGGGGCACGTGCGGGCATGGGCGATGCAATCCGCGTACCGGACGGTGCGGCGCTGCACGTGGACGTGCGCACGGCCGCGGTGACGGGCCAGCTTGTTGCCGTATTAGTGGACGGAAGGTCGCTGGATTCCGCCGGCAAGCTCATCCCTTCGAACGGCGAGGTTTCGTTCGACTGGACCGGCGATGGCAAGCCGCACTGGCTACGCGTAGACGTGCGCTCGCCGCAGGGTAAGCTGCTGATCCTCGGCAATCCTGTCTACGTCAATCACTGAGGCTCCGATTTCCCGGCAATGGCGTACGCGCCAACGCCCACACATCCACACGCTCCACCCCCGCTGCAAGCAACACCCGCGCACACTCCGCCAGCGTCGCACCCGTCGTCATCACATCGTCGACGATCGCCACATGCTTCTGCATCGGCACGCGCTTCACGGCGAATGCCGCACGCACGTTCGTCGCGCGTGCGGCCGCATCCAGTTCGGTCTGCGCGCCGGTCGCTCGCGCACGGCCCAGCACATCGTGCGCCAGCGGCAACCCGAAGCGCCGCGCCAGCGGCCGCGCCAACTCCAGCGCCTGGTTGTACCCGCGCTTACGCAGCCGGCTGATATGCAACGGCACCGGCACCAGCAAGTCGGGCATCAGCGGCGGAAGCCCGGACGCCAGCCAGCACGCGGAGAGCACGCGCCCCGCAGCGAGGCCACCGGAGAACTTAAAGCGACTTTCGAGAATGTCGAGCGGCCACGTGTAAACGAAAGGAATCCAGACGTCATGCCAGGGCGGCGGCACGCGTTGGCATTGTCCGCAAAGTGGCGTTGCCGCCGGGATGGGAAGCGCGCAACGTCCGCAACACGCGACGTTCCGGACGAGGGCATGCCGGCAACCATCGCAAAGCTCGAGACTGCCGCTGCCGGGTCCGTTGCAGACGAGGCAGCGCGGCGGCAGCACGAAACGTCCCGCCGCAGCCAGCCATCCTTTGAAGAAGGACGCATCCATGCGTCGGCAGCGGCCTCAGTCGCGCCGGTACATCGCCGCGTCGACGATCGACCAGAGGTGGATGATCCACCCCAGCCAGATCACCCAAAGCACCGCGGCGAGCACGAACATGAGCAATGCCTTGAACACGCGGCCCTGCACCAGCTGGCCCAGGCCGGGGATGAAGAAACTACAGATCGCGGCAAGCACATTGCCGGTACTGCCTTGTCCGTCGCTCATGCACGCACCTCCTCGGGGATCACGCATCCATCCTACGGCAGGCGATGGCGAAGCAATGTAAACCTGCATGACCTCGTTAAGGTTGACAGCGGACCGACGGCTTTCCACACTTCCCGCCTTCGTCCCGGGAAACCCACCATGACCGCAGCCCTTCGCCACGACTGGTCCCGCGAGGAGGTCGAGCGCCTTTTCGCCTTGCCCTTCAACGACCTGCTTTTCCAGGCCCAGACCGTCCACCGGCAGTACCACGATCCGAACGCCGTGCAGGTCTCGACCCTGCTCTCGATCAAGACCGGCGGCTGTCCCGAGGATTGCGCCTACTGTCCGCAGGCGGCGCGCTACGCCACAGGAGTGAAGGCCGAGAAGCTGATGAGCGTGGAGGCGGTGCTCGCCAGGGCCCAGGCCGCCAAGGATGCGGGGGCCAGCCGCTTCTGCATGGGTGCCGCATGGCGTTCGCCGAAAGACCGCGACGTGGCGAAAGTGGCGGAGATCGTCAGCGCCGTGAAATCGCTGGGCCTGCAGACCTGCGCCACGCTGGGCATGCTCAGCCAACCGCAGGCCGACACGCTGAAGGCGGCCGGCCTGGACTTCTACAACCACAACCTGGACACGTCGCCGGACTTCTACGGCGAGATCATCCACACGCGCGAATACCAGGACCGGCTGGACACGCTGGAGCACGTGCGCGAGGCCGGCCTTAAGACCTGCTGCGGCGGCATCGTGGGCATGGGCGAGTCGCGCGCCCAGCGCGCGGGGCTGCTCGCCACGCTGGCCAACCTGCCGGAGCATCCGGAATCGGTGCCCATCAATCGGCTGGTACAGGTAGCGGGAACGCCGCTCGCCGGCACCGAGGCGCTCGACCCGTTCGAGTTCGTGCGCAGCATCGCCGTGGCGCGCATCCTCATGCCCGCCTCGGTGGTGCGCCTTTCGGCGGGCCGCGAAACGATGGACGACGCCTTGCAGGCGCTGTGCTTCGCCGCCGGCGCCAACTCGATCTTCTATGGTGAAAAGCTGCTCACCACGGGCAACCCCGATGTGGAGCACGACCGCCGCCTGTTCGAGCGGCTCGGCCTGAAGCCGATGGAAGTGGAGATCGAACCCGGTACCGTGCACGCCGACATCGTGGAGCCGGCCGAGGCGTGAACCGGCCGGATCTCCTCGCCCGCCTGGAAAGCGCGCGCGCCGCGCGGGAACAGGCGGGACTGCTGCGGCGCGCACGCACCTGCGACGTCCTTGGAGGACGCCGCTTCGTACATGGCCGCGCTCTCGTGGATTTCTGCGGCAACGATTACCTGGGCCTCGCGGGACATCGCGACCTCGTCGCGGCGCTTTCGCGCACCGCGGCGGCCGAAGGCGTGGGCACGGGTGCGGCGCACCTGGTGTCCGGGCACCGGGGCGAGCACGAGGCGCTCGAGGAAGAACTGGCAGAGTGGACCGGGCGCGAACGCGCATTGCTGTTTTCCACCGGCGTCATGGCGAACCTCGGCGCGATGCAGGCGCTGCTCGGTGCCGGAACGATGCCGGTGCCAGGCCGCGCCTCGTCACTTTGCGTACAGGACAAGTTGAACCACGCGAGCCTGATCGACGGCGCACAACTGGCCGGCGCGGAACTGCGTCGCTACCCGCATGCGGACGCGGAGGGCGCGGCCCGACAACTCGACGCACAGACCGGACTGCCCGCCATGGTCGCCACCGACGGCGTGTTCAGCATGGATGGCGACGTCGCACCGCTCCCGGCCCTGGCCGAGGCCTGCCGCACGCGCGGCGCCCTTCTTTATGTGGACGACGCGCACGGCCTGGGCGTGCACGGGGTACAGGGCGCGGGCTCAGTGAGCGCGGCAGGCCTCGGCTCGGACGATGTTCCCGTGCTGATGGGCACCTTGGGCAAGGCGCTGGGTTGCGCGGGCGCTTTTGTGGCGGGCGACGCCGCGGTGATCGAGGCCATCGCTCAGTTCGCGCGTACGTACGTCTACACCACGGCCATGCCGGCCGCGCTGGCGGCGGCCACGCGCGCCGCCGTGCGCCTGGTCCGCTTCGACCGCGAAGGGCGGCGGGACAAGCTGGCGGCGAACATTGCCCGCTTCCGCACCGGGGCCGCCCAGCTAGGGCTTCCGCTCATGCCGTCCAGCACCGCGATCCAGCCCCTGCCGATGGGCACGTCCGCCGCAGCCATCGACGCCGCCGCGGCCCTGGAGGCGGCCGGCTTCCTGGTCGTCGCGATCCGCCCGCCCACGGTTCCCCAGGGCGGCGCACGGCTCCGCATCACGCTCTCTGCCCTGCACACGCCGGACCGGATCGACGCCCTGCTGGACGCCCTCGCGCGCCTGCCCCGCCCCGTGGAAAGCGCGGTCGTATAATGGACGGTCGCATTTCCCCGGACCGGCCATGACGATCCTCAATATCTCCGCGTACAAGTTCGTCGGTCTCGACGATCTCGAGGGCCTGCGGGCGCGGATCGTCGAGCGTTGCGAGGGACTTTCCCTGAAGGGCACGGTGCTGCTCGCGCCGGAAGGCATCAACCTGTTCCTCGCCGCCCCACGCGAGCCTGTGGAGACCTTCCTCGCCTGGCTGCGCCAGGACACGCGCTTCGCCGACCTCGTACCCAAGGAAAGCCTTTCCGACGAGCTGCCGTTCGCCCGCATGCGCGTGCGCCTGAAGAAGGAAATCATCACCATGCGGGCGCCGACCATACGGCCCGCCCAGGGCCGTGCGCCGCACGTGTTGCCGACCGACCTGCGGCGCTGGCTCGACCAGGGCCACGACGATGCCGGACGACCCGTGGTGCTGCTCGATACCCGCAACGACTACGAAGTGGCCGCGGGCACGTTCGAGAACACGGTCGACTACCGGCTTTCCAGCTTCACCGGCTTTCCCGCCGCCGTCGCCGCGGATCGCCAGCGCTTCGAGGGCAAGACGGTGGTGTCGTTCTGCACGGGTGGCATCCGCTGCGAAAAAGCCGCGATCCACATGCGCGAGATCGGCATCGAGAACGTGTTCCAGCTGGAAGGCGGCATCCTCAAGTATTTCGAGGAAGTGGGTGGGGCGCACTGGCGCGGCGACTGCTTCGTCTTCGACGGCCGCGGCGCGCTCGATCCCACGCTCGCACCGAGCGACGCGGCATGAGCGGCCTGCACATCGAGTCGCGTGGCCACGGCCCGGTGCCGCTGGTGATGGTCCACGGCTGGGCCATGCACGGCGGCATCCTCGCGCCGCTGGTCGAGGCCCTGGCGGATCGCTGCACGATGTACGTGGTCGACCTGCCCGGACATGGTTACTCCTGCCATGCGGACATCCCGCTCGAACCGCTGGCTTGCGCACGCGCCATCGCCGAAGCGACACCGCCCGCGGTGTGGCTCGGGTGGTCGCTCGGCGGTCTCGTCGCCATGACGGCCGCGCTCGACCTGCCGGATGCCGTGCGCGCCGTCGTTCCGATGTGCGCCACGCCGCGTTTCGTGCGCGGTGACGACTGGCCGTACGGAAACGACGCCGCCATGGTGCGCCAGCTCGCCGCGGACCTGGAGGCGGACTACAAGGCCACGGTGGAGCGCTTCATCGCGCTCGAAGCCATGGGCAGCGCGGACCCGCGGGCCGAGGCGCGGCGCCTGAAGGAGGAAGCGTTCTCCCGCGGCGAACCCGATCCCCGCGTGCTGATGGAGGGCATCCGCCTTCTCGAAACCGCCGACCTTCGCTCGCGGCTTCCGGACATTCGCCAGCCCAGCCTCTGGATGGCCGGGCGCCGCGATCGCATCGTGCATCCGGAGGCGATGCGCTGGTCCGCCGGCGCGGCGCGCGGCCAGTTCGAAGAAATCGCGCATGCCGGGCATGCTCCCTTTATCGGACACGCCACCGTCGTGGCGGACGTCCTGAACAGGTTCATCGACACACTCCCATGAGCGACTTCCATTTCGACCGACGCCAGGTCCGCCGCAACTTCGGTCGCGCCGCGGGCACCTACGAAAAGCACGACGCGCTACAGCGCGAAGTGCAATCGACGCTCGTCGACAGGCTCGACATCTACGAGCAGGAACCGCAGGTGGTGCTCGACGTCGGCGCCGGTACGGGCCGCGGCAGCGCCGCGCTGAAGAAGCGCTATCCGAAGGCGCAGGTCATCGCCATGGACCTCGCGCTCCCGATGCTGAGGCAAGCGAAACATCATGCCGGGTGGTTGAAGCCCTTCGCGCGCGTGGCCGCCGACGCCTACACCCTTCCCGTACCCGACCATAGCGTGGATGTGCTTTTCTCGAACCTCTGCTTCCAGTGGTGCGAAGACCTTCCCCGCCTGTTCGCCGAATGCGCCCGCGTGCTCAAACCGGGCGGCCTGCTCACGTTCTCCACCTTCGGGCCGGACACGCTGAAGGAACTGCGCGCCGCCTGGGCGGAAGCGGACCAGCAGGCACACGTGGCCCGTTTCCTCGACATGCACGACGTGGGCGACGCGATGCTGGCCCAGGGCCTGAAGGATCCCGTACTGTTCGCCGAGCGCTATACGCTGACGTATCCGACGCCACGCGCACTGCTCGACGAACTGAAGGGCCTGGGAGCGAACAACGCGGACGCCGACCGCCCACGCGGACTCACCGGCAAGACACACTACCGCCGCATGCTCGACGCTTATGAGGCCATGCGCAGCGACGGCGTGATTCCGTCGACGTGGGAAGTGGTGACCGCGCACGCCTGGGGTCCGCCGGCCGGCCAGTCGCGCCGCGAAGGCAGCGGGGAAATCGCGAGCTTTCCGATCGAGAACCTGCGCGGGTCGCGGCGCAAGACGCCGTTCTGAGGTTCGTGTGCGAGCCGCTTCAGCGGCGAGGGCGCCCACGGAAAGCTGATCCGCTGACGCGGGATCGCCGGCGTAACCGGCTCCCACCGTTCGTCACAGCTTTTCTATCAGGGCGTGGGCGTCGCGCGGCGCCTTCACCTTCATGTCGTTGTCGAAATACACGTAGACGTCGCGAGAGGCGCGTTTTGGCGGTGCCGTCCTGCTGATACGAGGATCCTTGGCCGGCTGCGCCCCGCGCCGCCAGGCACGTATACGCCGCGCCCAGTCGCGCAGCGCCTCATCGCTGTAGCCGCTGGCATAGAGCTGCTTGTCGCCGTGCAAACGGACATACACGAAGGGCGCGGTTACGTCGAAGTAGCGGGGAAACTTGCCTGCCGTATCCGCGACCACGAACGCCACGCCGTACTTGCGCAAGAGTGCGACGAAGGCGGGGTCCACGAAGCTCTCGTGACGAATCTCCACAGCGTGGCGCAGGCGATGATTTCGGCCCACCTCGAGGTAAGCCTTCCGCTTCAGGTGCGCATCGTGGCCGCGTCCCATCGCGGCCGCCGCCGTGGTCGTACGCGGAAGCATCGCGAGGAACGCCTCGAATACCTCGGCGTCGAAGCGGAAGTTCGGCGGGAATTGCCACAGCATGGGACCGAGCTTCTCGCGCAGTGCCAGTACGCCCGAGGCGAAGAAGTTGGCCATCGGCTTCTCGATGTCACGTAGACGCTTGTTGTGCGTGATGAAGCGCGGCCCCTTCACGGCGAACACGAAGCCACGCGGCGTATCCTCGTACCACGAAAGATAGCTCTCGGGCCGCTGCAATGAATAGAACGACCCGTTGAGTTCGATCGTCGGGAACTCACGCGAGGCAAAGGACAACTCGTCCTTCTGAACGAGGTCCTTCGGATAGAAGACGCCGCGCCAGGGACTGTAGCGCCAGCCGGATATGCCGATCCGTGTCGTTGCCATGGGCCTATGGCAACGCGGCGACGGTGCAGCCGCGGTGAAAGCGGCGTCAGCGACGACGGAAGCACTCGATGGCGTGGTCGTCGACCATCCCCGCGGACTGCATCATGGCGTAGCAGATGGCGGTACCCGCGAAACGGAAGCCCCGTTTGCGCAAGGCGGCGCTCATATGAGCGGACGCTTCGTCGAAGACGGGCACGGGATCGCTGTCGCGACGCGTATTCACTTTCGGCACGCCGCCGACGAAGGACCACAGGAAGGCGGACAGCGAGCCTTCGTCCTCGACGATGCGGGCCACGAGGCGCGCATTGCTGCGTATGGCCTCGATCTTCAACCGGTTGCGAATGACGGCGCGATCGGAAAGCACCGCCGCCAATTCGGCGTCGCTCATCGCCGCGACGGCGGCGATGTCGAACTCGTGGAACGCGCGGCGGAACGCGTCCCGCTTGGTAAGCACGATGCGCCAGGCCAGCCCGGCCTGTACACCTCGCAACGCCAGCCTCTCGAAGAGGAGACGGTCATCGTGGACGGGGACACCCCACTCGGTGTCGTGATAGACGCGTTCTGCGTCGCTCTGCTCGGCCCATGCGCAGCGCATAGCCACCTCGCGTACTTCCCTGAAGGATGATCGAGGTTACAGCTGGGTCTTCGTCGGCGGTGTCCGCTGGCAACGTGGCCTCATGTGCGCATGCGTGCGGCCGGTACACCGTAACGCGCTGTCATCCCGGTTGGGCGCCACCCACAGGCGCGTGTCACCACGGCAGGGCGTCCAGGTCCACGTTGCCGCCCGTGAGGATGGCGCCGACGCGGCGGCCGGCAAATACCCGCGGGTAGCGCAATGCGGCGGCCAGCACCGTGGCGCTCGACACCTCGACCACGATCCGCAGATCGCTCCATAGCAGCTTCATCGCGCTTATCGCCTCCGCGTCGCTTACGCGCAGCACCTTGACGCCGTGGTCGCGCAACGCGTGGAAATTCGGTTCGCCGATCAGGGTGCGCAGGCCGTCGCAGATCGTGTCGGCGACGAAGGGGCCGGCGCGCTCCCCGGCCTCGAGCGAACGCGCGGCGTCGTCGGCTCCTTCCGGCTCCGCGCCGAAGAGGGCGATGCCCGGATCGATGCCGTGCGCGGCGATGGAACACCCGGAAGCGAGCCCGCCGCCGCCCACTGGGAAAAGCACCGTGTCGAGGCCGGATACCTGGCGAAACAATTCGGGAACCAGCGTGCCCTGCCCTGCCATGACGCGCGCATCGGCATAAGGGTGCACCAGCGTCGCACCGGTGCTGGCTTGGATCTCGGCAGCCGCCGCCTCGCGCGCCGCGGTGGTCGGCGCACAGCGGTGCACGGTGGCGCCAGCGGCGACGATCGCATCGACCTTCGCCTTCACGGCGCCGTCCGGCACCACGACGTGCGCGGGAATGCCGCGCGTGCGCGCCGCCATCGCCAGCGCGTTGCCATGGTTGCCCGACGAATGCGTGACGACGCCCGCGGCAGCTTCCTCGTCGCTCAGCGACCACACCGCATTGGTGGCACCGCGGAACTTGAAAGCCCCGCCGCGTTGCAGGTTCTCGCATTTGAAGACGATGGACGTGCCGACGAGATCGTCGATACGGTCGCTGCGCAGTACCGGCGTTACCGTGGCGTACGGTGCGATGCGTGCCGCGGCGTCGCGAATCTCGGCGAAGCTGGGCAGGGGATTCACCTGTCGAACTCCACGCCGCAGACGAAGCGCTTTTCCTCTCCCGCTTGCATCGTGATGAGCGGCGTGCAGTCGTCGCGGTTGAACGCGTCCGCCATGCATTCCATCGGTTCGAGCGCTACCGACTTGCGTGCGTCGCGCTCGGCCGTGTCCGAGGTGAACACGAGCATGACGCCCTTCTCTTGCCACACGGCAATGCCGGAGCCGCTCTTCGGATCGCGCAGGCGCGTGCGGGCCCGGCCGTCCGCATCGAGCTGGAGGTCGGTGTAGGTGTTATTCAGGGCGAGATCGCCGATCGGCCGCGGCTTGCGGAAATCGAGGCTGGCGTCGGCCTTGTCCAACGCCTTCCACGCGCTTGTGCCGGGCAACGGAATGAAATCTTCGCCGGTGGCGATGACGGTGTCTGCCGGTACGTGGAGCTCCCATCCCTCGATGGGATTGTCGGAAAGGCGGAAATACGGATGCCACCCGAAGAAGGCAGGTGCGGCGTGGTCGCCGACGTTGCGCGTCTTGGCTTCCAACGTCAGGCCCTTGTCGTCGAGCGTGAAGGTGACCGCTACATCGAGCGCGAAGGGATAGCCAGGGTTTACCTCCGGACGGATCGCGCCGGTGGAGAGCGTGACCGTGGCGCGATCGTCATTGGCATGTTCCCGCTGGACGTCGAACGTCACGGCGCGCAGGAAGCCATGCCGGATCGCACGATCGGCTCCGACGGCACCCGGCTGCAAATCGTAGGACTTTCCTTCAAACGTGTAGCGCGCACCGTTCACCCGGTTGGCGAAGGGCGCCATGATCGCGAAGCGCGATCCCTTGTGGCCTAGCAGTTCCTTTTCGTCGCGGAAACCATCGGCGATGTCGCGACGTGCCTCCGGCGGGCAGGTGACAATCGAGAGCACGGTGGCGCCACGGCGGGCGATACGGACTTCGCGGTCCGCGTCCGCGTCGACGAGCACCACCAGTTCCTGGTCGCCCAGGGTCGAGCGCGTGACGGTGAAACGAGACATGGATGCCTTCCTTTTGACGGATTCGGACGCATGTTAGCCTGCCTGCCATACCAAACAACGTTGTGCCGCCATGAGCGATCGTTCCGACGCCCCCACCTCCGTCATCCGCCTCGCCGACTACCGGCCCCCGGCCTGGACGGTCGAGCACGTGAACCTGGCGTTCGACCTCGGCATCGACCGCAGCGAGGTGGCGACCACGCTGGACATGGTCCGCCAGGCCGACGAGCCTGTGAGGCTCAACGGCGAAGGGCTTGAACTGCTCGAGCTGTCGGTGGACGGCCGCCGCCTGGGCGAAGGCGAATACATCCTGGCCAATGGCGTTCTCGAGGTAGCGGTGGAGGGCGATCGCTGCACGATCGCCACGCGCGTCGCCATCCGGCCGGCGGAAAATACCGCGCTGGAAGGTCTCTACCTTTCAGGCAGCCGCGACAACGGCTTCCTCCTGACCCAGTGCGAAGCCGAAGGCTTCCGCCACATTACTTATTTCCCTGATCGCCCCGACGTCCTGTCGCGCTACACGGTGACACTCCGCGCCGATCGGCAGCGTTTTCCCGTCTTGCTCGCGGGCGGGAATCCGGACGGCGCCGGCGACCTCGACGGCGGCCGCCACTGGGCCCGCTTCGTCGACCCGCATCCGAAGCCGAGCTACCTTTTCGCCGTGGTGGCCGGGCGGCTGGAGCGCATCAGCCACGATTACACCACCGCGGACGGCCGCGCCGTGGCGCTGCATATCTGGGCCGAGTCCGATGCCATCGGCCGCTGCGGCTACGCCATGGATTCATTGATCCGCTCGATGCAGTGGGACGAGCGCGCATACGGAAGAAATTACGATCTGGACGTGTTCCACGTCGTCGCCACGCACGACTTCAACATGGGCGCGATGGAGAACAAGGGCCTCAACATCTTCAACGCGAAATACCTGCTGGCGGATCCCGATTCGAGCACCGACGACGAATACCGGCACGTGGAAGCGGTGGTGGCGCACGAGTATTTCCACAACTGGAGCGGCAATCGCGTCACCTGCCGCGACTGGTTCCAGCTCAGCCTCAAGGAAGGGCTCACGGTCTTCCGCGAGCAGAGCTTCTCCGCGGACATGAATTCGGCGCCGCTGAAGCGCATCGAAGACGTCGCACTGCTGCGCCGCGCGCAGTTCCCCGAGGACGCCGGCCCGCTGTCGCATCCGGTGCGACCGTCGCAGTACAGCGAGATCAACAACTTCTATACCGCCACGGTCTACGAGAAGGGCTCCGAACTGGTTCGCATGCTGGCCGGTCACCTCGGCCACGACGGTTTCCGCAAGGGCATGGACCTTTACTTCGACCGGCACGACGGACAGGCCGCCACGATCGAGGATTTCCTCGCCGCGCTGGGCGACGCGAACGACACCGACCTGTCGCCTTATCTCGCCTGGTACGGGCAGGCCGGTACGCCGAGGCTCACCGCCGAAGGGCGCTTCGACCCTGCCCAGCGCCGCTACCGGCTTACCTTGCGCCAGCGCACGCCGGCCACCGCGGGTCAGCCCAGCAAACAGCCGCTGCCCATTCCGGTCCGGCTGTCGTTGTTCGACCGCAGCGGCAAGGCCCTTCCGCTTCGCCTGGAAGGTGAAGCGGAGGCCGGCGGCAGCGAACGTACGGTCGTTCTCGATGCCGCGGAACGCAGCTTCGTGTTCGAGGGTGTCGACGATGCGCCGGTGCCCTCACTGCTGCGCGGGTTCTCCGCGCCGGTCATCCTCGAATGCGACTACCTGCCGGGCGAGCTGGCGATCCTGCTCCGTCACGACGCGGACGGCTTCAACCGCTGGGAGGCCGGCCAGCAACTCGCCGGGCTGGCCTACGACGACTGTCGGGATGGCAACCTGGGCGGGTCCGCCTTGCAGGCATGGACCGGCGCCCTGGCGGATATCTTTGCCGATGGCCAGCTCGACGACGCGCTGCTTGCCGAACTGCTGACGCCGCCAGGTGAAATCGAGCTCGTCGAGCGCCAGCCCGAACGCGATCCGGATCGCATCCGCGACGCCCGCCAGGCCATGTTGCGCGACCTTTCCGGGCGAATCGGCGTGGAGGCGCTGCGCGAGCGCTACGAGTCGCTGCGCGCCGCGTCCAGCCAGACGCTCGACGCCGCCAGCCAGGCGCGCCGGCAACTGAAGCGCCGCGTGCTCGACCTCATCGCGCTGGTCGATCCCGATGGCGCCAGGGAGCGAGCCCTCGCCCAATATGAGCAGGCACCGTCGATGACGGACCGCCTGGCGGCCCTCACCACACTCGCCACCTACACCCCATCGGCTGCCGAGGCGCCCATCGCGCATTTCCGCGGGCGCTATGAGGGCAACGCCCTGGCGCTGGACAAGTGGTTCGCCATGCAGGCCCTCCTGCCCGGCGCCGACGCCCTCGCCCGGGTGCAGGCGCTGGAAGACGATCCGGCGTTCACGCTCAAGAATCCGAACCGGGTGCAGTCGCTCCTCGGCAGCTTCGCGCGGGCGAACCCCACCGGGTTCCATCGCGCGGACGGCGCGGCCTATCGCTGGTTGGCGGACCGTCTGGTGGCGATCGACGCGCTCAACCCGCAGGTGGCGGCACGCGTGGCCACGGCGTTCAATGGCTGGAAGCGGCTGGAGCCGGTGCGGCGTGAAGCCGCCCATGCGGTGGTCGCCGGCCTCGCCGCGCGGACGGACCTCTCGCGGGACCTCACCGACATCCTCGCCCGGGTCGCCCTGGGATAACCGTCATTTTTAAAAAACTGACGTACTGCGTCACCAATTGCCGAAACAGAGCACGTTCTTGACGTAAAAGTCACACATGGTTCATTCGGAAAGTGTACTGTTGGCCCCAACGAAGAAAAGCCGCGGCTGAAGCCGCGGCTCTTTGTGCCAGTCACTCGGTTTCTGGCGCCCGGCAGCACGGTCATCCTGGATTCCCCCTGTTCCTGAGACCGCCGGGCGCCAGATCTCATTCTCCGAACCGAATGGGGCATCCCTGCCCGCATCCCGCTTCCTTCTTTCGGCACTCGGCCAAACCCCTGTGTTCGGCCTCGGCGCGCGGATGATCGCGCAGCGTCTGCCCGGAAGAAGTGCACGCATGGGTAAGCACGAGCCATGCCACCGGCCGGTCGCGTAACGGCGTAAAATCGCCTGCCCGGCATCCCAAGCGCATTCATGCCCATGTTGCACAACGAAACCTACGACGTGATCGTGGTCGGTGGCGGTCACGCCGGCACCGAAGCCGCCCTTGCCTCGGCCCGGGCCGGCGCGCGCACGCTGCTGCTCAGCCACAACATCGAGACCATCGGCCAGATGAGCTGCAACCCGGCCATCGGCGGCATCGGCAAGGGGCACCTGGTCAAGGAAATCGACGCCCTCGGCGGCGCCATGGGCGTGGCCGCGGATCGCGCGGGCATCCAGTGGCGCACCCTCAACGCATCGAAGGGGCCCGCCGTCCGCGCCACGCGCTGCCAAGCCGATCGCGCGCTGTACAAGGCCGCCATCCGTTCCATGGTGGAGACCCAGCCGAACCTGGTGCTGTTCCAGCAAGCGGTGGACGACCTCATCCTCGTCGGCGGCCGCGTGGCCGGCGTGCGCACCCAGATGGGCCTGGATTTCCATGCGCCGGCCGTGGTGCTCACGGCGGGCACGTTCCTCGCCGGCAAGATCCACATCGGCCCGGCGCAATACGCCGGCGGCCGCGCGGGCGACCCGCCTGCCTCCACCCTCGCCGCCAGGCTCCGTGAGCTGCCGGTTGCCGCCGACCGCCTGAAGACCGGCACCCCGCCGCGCATCGACAGCCGCAGCATCGATTTTTCGGTGCTGGAGGAACAGCCTGGCGACGATCCGATGCCGCACTTCTCGTTCATGGGATCGGCCGCCGACCATCCGCGCCAGGTGAGCTGCTGGATCACCCACACCACCGAGGCGACGCACGAACTCATCCGCGGCTCGCTCGACCGGTCGCCGCTGTACAGCGGCCAGATCGAAGGGGTCGGCCCGCGCTATTGCCCCTCGATCGAAGACAAGGTCGTCCGTTTCGCCGACAAGACATCGCACCAGATATTCGTGGAGCCGGAAGGCCTCGACACGTTCGAGATCTATCCCAACGGCATCTCCACGTCGCTGCCGTTCGACGTGCAATACGCGCTGGTCCGTTCCATCCCCGGTTTCGAACGCGCACACATCACGCGACCGGGCTACGCCATCGAGTACGACTACTTCGACCCGCGCGGCCTGCAACCGTGGCTGGAGACCAAGGCCATTCCCGGCCTGTACTTCGCCGGACAGATCAACGGCACCACCGGATACGAGGAAGCCGGCGCGCAAGGTCTCATCGCCGGCATGAACGCCGCGCTGGCCGTGCGCGGCGACACGCCGTGGTACCCCGGGCGCGACGAGGCCTACATCGGCGTGCTCATCGACGACCTCACCACGAACGGCACGATCGAGCCCTATCGCATGTTCACCTCGCGCGCGGAATACCGGCTGCACCTGCGCGAGGACAATGCCGATCTTCGCCTGACGCCGCAGGGGTATGCCCGTGGCGTGGTTTCCGAGGCGCGCTTCCGCCGGCTCGAAGCCAAGCGGGATGCCGCGGAGCGCGAGGGTGCCCGCCTGCGTGGCATCTGGGCTGCGCCGAACAACGCGCTCGGCGCGGCCATCGAACGCTCCCTCGGCATCGCCGTGAGCCGGGAGACGCATGCGCTCGACCTGCTGCGCCGCCCCGGAATGGATTACGCGACGCTCACCGCCGTGCCGGAACTCGGGCCGCCGGTGGACGACGCCGAAGTGGCGACCCAGGTCGAGGTGCAGGCGAAATATGCCGGCTACCTCGAGCGCCAGCGCGAGGAGATCGAGCGCCAGCGCCGCCATGAAGCCACCGCCATCCCGGAAAGTTTCGATTACGACCGCGTCCGCGGGTTGTCGGCGGAGGTGCTGCTCAAGTTGAAGCGCTCGCAACCGGCCACGATCGGCCAGGCGTCGCGCATCAGTGGCGTGACGCCCGCGGCGATCTCGCTGCTGCTGGTGCACCTGAAGCGCCGCGCCGCCTGACACCCCATCTGGCATCATCCCGACATCGAGCAAGCGAGCGGAAGGAACACCATGCAGGTCTGGATCGGACGGAACGGCGAGCGCTTCGGCCCCTACGAAGAGAGCGAGGTCCGGCAATGGCTGCGCGACGGTACCTGCCGTCCCGAGGAACTGGGCTGGTACGAAGGCATGACCGACTGGCGTCCGCTGGGCGAGTTGTTCCCGGACGAACGGCCGGCGCCGGGTGCCGTCCCGCCCACACCACCGCCACCGCCGCCGTTCATGGGCGTGACCGAAGCCGCTGAACCGGAATATGCCGGGTTCTGGCTCCGTTTCGGCGCCTGGGTCATCGACTACCTGATCCTCATGGTGCCCTTCACTGCGATCAGCCTCATCATGGGGCTCGGCACGGCGATGGCCACCCTGCTCAGCCACTTCGAAAACGACCAGACGGGTGCCATCACGGCGTACGCTGCCGCCGTGCAGCCGATCACCTTCGTGCTGCTGGTCATCGGCTTCGCCTACTACGTCTTTTTCGAAAGCTCGAAGTGGCAGGCCACGCCAGGCAAGATGGCCGTGGGCATCCGCGTCACCGACGTCGAGGGACGCCGCCTGACCCTCGTGCGAGCTGCCGGACGCAACGCCGTTCGCCTGGTCAACGCCTTCACCGTGCTGATTCCCATGGTGTTCTACGTCACCGCCGCGTTCACCCAGCGCAAGCAGGGGGTGCATGACCTGCTCGCCGGCACGTACGTGCTGACGGGCCGCGCCGGCAGCACGGTGACCACGCCCGCAGCGAACCAACGCCCGGACGCTCGCTTCGACGCCTGACGGCCTGGGGGAGGCCCCACCGTCGCTTGCTATCATCGGCGGCCCGGCCCAGCGGCCGGCCGGCAGAGCAAGCGACAGGAAAACCATGCAGAGCATCGAACAACGTATTGCCCAGGACATCGCCGCCAAGCCCGAACAGGTGCGGGCGGCGGTGGAGCTCCTCGACGGCGGCGCCACCGTGCCGTTCATCGCGCGCTACCGCAAGGAAGTCACGGGGGGCCTCGACGACACCCAGTTGCGCTTGCTTGAAGAGCGTCTGCGCTACCTGCGCGAACTCGAAGATCGCCGCGCCGCGATCCTGGACAGCATCGCCGAACAGGGCAAGATGACCGACGCCCTCCGCGCCGACATCCTCGCCGCGGACACGAAGGCAAGGCTCGAAGACCTCTACCTGCCTTACAAGCCCAAGCGCCGCACGAAGGCGCAGATCGCGCGCGAAGCCGGCCTGGAACCCCTCGCCTTGAGCCTGCGTGACGATCCCACGCAGAACCCGGACACGGTCGCCGCAGGCTTCGTCGACGCCGAGAAGGGCATCGCCGACACCAAGGCCGCGCTCGACGGCGCCCGCGCCATCCTCATGGAAACGATCTCCGAGGACGCCGCGCTCGTCGGCGAATTGCGCGACTGGCTCTGGGAAAAAGGGCAGATCCGCGCCACCGTCGTGGCGGGCAAGGAAAACGAAGGCGCGAAGTTCCGCGACTACTTCGACCACATGGAGCCCGTCGCGAAGATCCCTTCGCATCGCCTGCTCGCGCTGATGCGCGCACGCAACGAAGGGATCCTGGAGATCGACCTGAACCCCGGCGTCGACGCCGACCAGGGCCATGCCGAGGGCGAGGGCCGCGTGGCGGCACGCGCCGGCATCGTCGACCGCGGCCGCCCCGCCGATGCATGGCTGCGCGAAACCGTACGCCTCACCTGGCGCGTGAAACTGCACCTGCACCTCACGCTCGACCTCTTCGGCCGTGTGCGCGAGGGTGCCGAGGATGAAGCCATCCGCGTCTTCGGCGAGAACCTGAAAGACCTCCTGCTCGCCGCTCCAGCCGGCCCGAAGACCGTCATGGGCCTCGACCCCGGCATCCGCACCGGCTGCAAGATCGCCATCGTGGATGCGACGGGCAAGTTCCTCGCCCACGACACCATCTACCCGCACGAACCACGCAACCAGTGGGACCAGTCCATCGCGCGCATCGCCCAGCTGTCCAAGCAGCACGGGGTGAACCTCGTGGCCATCGGCAACGGTACCGCCTCGCGAGAAACCGACAAGCTCGTGGGCGAGGTCATCCGCAAGCATCCGGAGCTGGCGCTCTCGAAGGTCGTGGTCAGCGAAGCAGGCGCCTCGGTCTATTCGGCGTCGGAACTCGCCGCCAAGGAATTCCCGGAACTCGACGTGTCGATCCGCGGCGCGGTATCCATCGCGCGGCGCCTGCAGGACCCCCTCGCCGAGCTGGTGAAGATCGAACCGAAGGCCATCGGTGTGGGCCAATACCAGCACGACGTGAACCAGGTGAAGCTGGCACGCGCGCTGGACGCCCGCGTCGAGGACTGCGTGAACGCCGTGGGCGTCGACGTGAACACGGCATCCGCGCCCCTGCTCTCGCGCGTGGCCGGGTTGTCGTCCAGCGTGGCGGAGAACGTGGTGAAGCACCGCGACGCGAACGGCCCCTTCCCCAGCCGCAAGGATCTCCTGAAGGTTCCGCGCCTCGGCGACAAGGCTTTCGAGCAGTGCGCGGGATTCCTTCGCATCACCGGCGGCAGCAATCCACTGGACGCCAGCTCGGTGCATCCCGAGGCGTACCCGGTCGTTGAGCGCATCCTCAAGCAGTGCGGCCGCGAAGTGAAACAGGTCATCGGCGACACCGCCTTCCTGCGCGGCCTGAAAGCCGAGGCATTCACCGACGACACCTTCGGCCTGCCGACGGTGCGCGACATCCTCAAGGAACTGGAAAAGCCCGGTCGCGATCCGCGTCCGGAGTTCGTCGCACCCAGCTTCGCGGAGGGCGTCGAGGACCTGAAGGATCTCAAGGTGGGCATGGTGCTGGAAGGCCGCGTCACCAACGTGGCGGCATTCGGCGCCTTCGTGGACATCGGCGTGCACCAGGACGGCCTCGTCCACGTGTCGGCGCTGTCCCATACCTTCGTCAAGGATCCGCGCGACGCCGTCAAGGCGGGGGACATCGTCAAGGTGAAGGTGATGGAGGTCGATCTGCCGCGCAAGCGCATCGCCCTCAGCATGCGCCTCGATGACGTGCCGGGCGAAGCACGCGCCGGACGCCCCGGCGCCCAGCGCGACGACGCGCCCGCGGGCGGTAACCGCCGTGGTGGTAGCCAGGGCGGTCGCGGGCCGCAGCCTCCGAAGGCCGCGCCGGCACCGGCGAACAGCGCCTTCGCCGATGCGCTGTCCCGCGCAATGAAGAAATAACCCATCTCTTCACATGCTGCCGCAGCGCAGCATGCGCCGGCGTATGGCTTCCATTACCGTAACGTTTCTCTAACGCCCCACACGGAGTGTCCACATGCGAATTCGTCATCTTGCCGGTGCCATCGGTGCCGCCCTTCTCTTCAGTGCCGGGGCGCACGCCGATGGGTACCAGCAGGTCGTTTCCTTCGGCGACAGCCTCAGCGATAACGGCAACGTCGCCCTGCTCACCGGTTCCCCGGTGATCACCCGCTTCACTACCAATCCCGGCACGGTCGCTGTCGAGAACATCGCCAAGCATTTCAACCTCACGCTGGCCCCGTCGCTCCAGGGCGGCACGGACTACGCCTTCGGCGGCGCGCGCGCCGCGATCGCTAACCCCGTCCCCGCAACGTCCACGCAGGTCCAGCAGTACCTCACGGCGAACGGCGGCAAGGCCAACCCGAACGCCCTCTACACGATGTGGATCGGCGCCAACGACTTGCTCGCCGCCGTGCAGAACCCCGCGACGGCGCAGGTCACCGTGGCCACCGCCGCGACGAACGAAGTCGGCCAGATCAAGGCGCTGCAAGCTGCCGGCGCGAAGACCATCGTCGTCTTCAACCTGCCCGACGTGGGCAAGACACCGGCTGCCCTGTCGCAGGGCGCCGCTGCCTCGGCGGGTATCACGCAGCTGACGCAGGTCTACAACGGCGTGCTCAGCGCCGGTATCGCCTCGGCCAACCGCGGCATCGTGCCCATCGACACGTATGCGCTGCTGAACGAAGTGATCGCCAGCCCGGGCACGTACGGCTTCACCAACGTCACCGTGCCGGCCTGCACCACCGCCAGCTCGATCACCTGCTCGCCGGCCACGTTGCGCGACCCCAATGCCGCCAGCACCTACCTGTTCGCCGACGGCATCCACCCGACCACCGCCGCGCACGCGCTGCTTGGCCAGTACGCGATCTCGGTGATCACGGCGCCGCAGCAGATCTCGCTGCTCGGCGAAGCGGGCCTGGCGTCCAACGCCGCGCATGTGCGCACGCTGCGCAACCAGATGATGGCCGACAACTTCGGCGCCGACTCCCGCTTCTTCGCAGCGGTCGACTACGGCCAGCAGAAGTTCAAGAACACCGACACCTCGCCCAAGACCGACAGCGACAACGTCAACCTGACCATCGGTGCCGATGCGCGCGTGAGCGATCACGTGTCGATCGGCGTGGCCATGGGCATCGCGCAGTCGAAGGCCGACTTCCAGGGCGGCGGCGGTTACAAGATGCAGGACATCGCCGGTTCGGGTTACGCCTTCTATCACAACGGTGGCGGCTACGTCGGCGGCTTCGCCAGCTTCGGCCAGTTGAGCTTCACCGACATCGACCGTCGCATCGACCTCGGCGCGGCCCGTCGTACCGAAACGGGCAAGACCGACGGCTCACACGTCGGCGGCGGCCTCAGCGGCGGTTGGTGGTTCGGCGGCGAAACGCTGAAGACCGGTCCGTTCGTATCGGTGGAATGGCAGCAGCTGCGCGTGTTCGGCTACACCGAGCGCAGCAACACCAGCACGGCCATGCGCTTCGACAAGCAGATCCGCAACTCGCGCATCGAGACCGCCGGCTGGCGCCTGCAGGGCGCGTGGCAGTCGGGCGACACGATGCTTCGTCCCTTCGCGGAAGTGGCTTACAACCACGACGGCCGTGCGGACGATCGCTACGTCACCGCGGGCCTCACCAACATGGCCGGCCAGTTCACCGTGCAGGGCTTCTCGCCCGACAAGACCTGGATGACCGCCGACCTCGGCGTCACGGCCGACTTCAACCGCAGCTGGAGCGGCTGGGTCAGCTACACCGGCCGCTTCGGCGACGACACGCAGCGGTACAACGGCCTGAACCTGGGTGTGAAGCTGGCGTTCTGAGGCACTAGCACCGGAGAATGAAAAACGCCGGCCCAGGGCCGGCGTTTTTTATTCTGCAAAGTGCAACGGTCTTACTTCTTGCCGCCGCCCTTCGCGTACATGGCCTCGGCCTGCTTCTTCAGGTTGTTGGCGTCGTCGTCGGAAAGCGTATCGACCTTGCCGCCAGCCTCGCTCTGCTTCAGCACCAGCTCGCCGGCATCGTTCCAGCCCGCGCGCTCGGTCGAATTCGGCTTCGCGTCCTTGCTGGACTTCTTCTCCTGGACGATGACCCACGGCTTGCCGTTCTTGTAGGCATAGTTCGTGGAGGTGAAACCCTTGTCGCCGTAGTCGACCAGTTCGATGACGAACTGGACGTCGTTACCCTTCTTGAAGATCTGCCAGCCGCGCGACTCGCCTTCTTTCAGCGCGGTGCCCTGGGTGACCTTCATGCCGCCGATGTTCTTCTTGAGGCTGTTGTAGCCGGCCAGCTCCTTCTCGCCCGGCGTGGCTTCGCCGACGAGCTGGATGGTGACGGCGTTCTTCGCGCCCTTGGTGAGCACCGGCGTCTTCAGCGGCGAGGAATAGTGGCGCTCGCCGTCCTGCAGCGAGACGTCGACGATGTACATGTCGTTCGGATTGACGTCCGACGTGTTGAAGTCGAGCTGGAACGACTGCGGCATGGTGACCGGCGCGATCGTCTTGCTGGCCAGCGGCTGCGAGCCCTCGGCCGACACGTCGACGAGCTTGAGCTCGAGCTTGGCGTCCGGGCTCAGCTGGGCGCCGGCGTCGCGCAGGCTGACAGTGCCAGTCACGGCATTGGCCGGAGCGGCGTTGGCTTTATCGGTGCCCGCCGGGCCCGCGGCCTGCTGGCCATTGGTGTCGGAGCCGCCGCTGCAACCGGCGAGGGCCGCCAATGCGGCCACGGATGCGAGCGACAAGAAAATCCTGCGCATGGTCGAACCTCGTTACGGAACAGAATGGTCGTGGGTCACGGAAGATACGCATGCGCATGGCGCACCGGGCCTCCGGGGGGAACTTGTGAGCATACCGGCAAATGGGCGTTTGGAAAAGTCAAGTGACGAACTAGACAGGAAATGCCTTTTCCAAGCGGGCGGAAAGCTGGCAGTCAGACTTGCCGAAAACGGGCAATCGTTTGATTTTGCGAAACTTTCCCATCGTCCAAAAAAAAGGCGCCACCGAGAGGTGGCGCCCTTGTAGTCCCCGCATCACGCTCCGAGAAGCGTGATACGGGCTTACGACGTCGATGGATCAGAAGTCGTAGGTGACGCCGAAACGAGCGTAGCGCGGCGTGGTCTGGAACAGCGCCGTGCGGTAGTTCGGATCGACGGCATCGCTGCGGCCGGCCTGCGGATACGTCGCCAGACGCTCGCGGTCGTTGAACACGTTGAACACCGTGACGTTGAAGGCAAGCTTCTTGTCAGCCCACAGCGGACGGTACTCGGCGCTCAGGTCGACCAGCAACGTCCACGGATTGTGACCCGCCTTGCCCGGAGGCGAGGGTTCGCCGTAGCAGTAGTGGTAGTACGACTGGTAACCGGTCGGATCCGACTCGTCCGAACCGTAATAGCCGAGGCAGCTCTTCGGCGCGCCCGAGGCGACCGTCGCGTTGCCCGACAGCATCCACTCGTCGGTCAGCTGGTAGGAACCGTAAGCCTTGAGCACGTGGCGGCGGCTATTCGACAGTTCGCCGTTCGAGTACTCCATGAGCGACGGGAGATCCCAGTCCACCGTTGCAGAGACGTCGGTCTGGCCGATGTCCGAACGAACCTGGCCTTCCGAGTTGCCGTAGCTCTTCGAATACAGGTAGTCGACCTTGCCGTACCACTTACCGTCGAACGGATGCTCGAGGTACATCTCGAGGCCGTAGTAGTTGCGCTTGAGGTGCGGGAAGCCGAAATCGGCGTTGCTCACGTGAGCGGTGTAGTAGCCGCCGTTGAGGTTCGGCACCAGGAAGTCCGAAGCGCGACCCGGGTTGAACAGGTAGCTGCCCGCCACCGGACCGATCGTCGCCGGATCCACGCCCTGGCGAATGAGCGCGTTCGTAATCGTGTCGGCATCGCCGACGTCGTCGATCGCGTTCTTCAGCTTGCGCACGGTCGCCTTCGCACCGTAGACCCACTTGTCACCCAGCGTCTTGTCGAAGCCGAGAATGAACTCGTCCTGGTATTCCGACTTCAGGCCACGCGAAGCGGCGGTCACCGGGTCGCGGGTAACGCCGTATTCGCGGTTCGAGGAGATCGGCCCACCGGTGGCGGTTTCGATCGGCGTCAGGCCGGTCGGAATGCCCTGCCCGTCGATACCCGTGTAGGTGAAGTATTCACGCGTGTACAGGGAGTTGCCGGCCGAACGCAGCGCGACCGAAGCCGGCAGCGCGAGGTAGTAACGACCCGCGTTGGCGTAGATCTTCAGGCTCGAGTCGCCATTCACGTCCCACGTCGCACCCAGGCGCGGAGCCCACTGCGGCTTGGTGAGGGTGAGGTACGGCTGGCTGTCGCCGTTGTAGTTGGTGAACTGGTCGTTACGCAGGCCGACCTTCACCAGCCAGCGATCGTTGACCTGCCAGGAGTCCTCGAGGTACTGCGCGCGCTGCTTCACGCGAACCGACGCGCGAGCCACGTAGACGTAGCGATCGACGTAGTAGCCCTGGGCGTCCGGCGGACCGACGTAGGTGCTGCCACCGGGCGCACCGGCAATCGGCTCACCCGCGGTGGCGGTGTTGTATTCCCATGCGTAACCCGGGCCCGAGGTGCCGAGGCCGTCGTTCTGGTCGCGCACGTCCTGGTTATCGATACCACCGGTGATCGTGTGGTCGCCGATGTGGTAGCTCAGGTCGACGCGCAGATTGCGGTTGGTCGACTTGTGCTGCGGGTCGTAGACGCGGGTCGACGGGTTCTCGTTGTTGATTCCGTTCGGCGCGCCGCCATTCAGATCCGGGTTCTGCAGATTCGGATTGATGATGTGCGGCGTCAGCGTCTGCGGCACCTGGCTGTAGTACGTGCCGTGCATCTTGCCGTACAGCACCGACAGAGTCAGGTCGTCGGTGATGTAGCTCGTGAACTTGGCCGTGTACAGATCCGCGCCGCTCTTGTTAAGCGGCACGCCGGAGGTGTCCTTGCCGATGCGATCGCCGCGGGTCAGCGTGCCGTAGTCGAACGCATAGACATTGGCGTCATAGTTCGACTTGTTCGAAGCGCCCGTGACTTCCAGGATGTTGCTGTCGTTGATGTTCCAGTCGATCTTGCCGTAGTACTTCGGATTGCGATACTTGCGATCGTAGTACGCACCCGTGTCCGCGGACTTATAGGTGTCCTGGTTCAGGCGCTCCTGTTCGGCGGCAAGGAAGATGTACAGCTTGTCCTTGATCAGCGGACCACCCACGTAGGCCGACTCGACCGTACGCATCTGGGTGTCCTTCCGATTGTAGTTGTACACCTGACCCGCCTTCGTGCCCGGGCCATCGATGATGTACAGGTCGTTGCCCGAGGTCGAGCGCGTACCACGCGGCTCCCACAGGATCTGCGCGCCGAAATGCCACTCGTTCGTGCCGCGCTTACCGACCTGGCTGATCACGCCGCCGGCCGAACGGCCGTAAGCGGCACCGTAACCGCCGGCCAGCACTTCCTGCTGGTCGATCGCGCCGTACGGCAGGGTGATACCGCCGAAGCCGCTGAGCGGATCGGTGGTGTTGAAACCGTTGATGTAGTACGCGTTCTCGGTGACGGAACCGCCGCCGATCGAGACGAGCGCATTACCGGTCGGGCCGGAGAAGTAGCCACTACCCGCAACGGCGCCCGGCGCCAGCAGCGCGATGGCTTCGGCGGTGCGAGCCAGCGGCAGCTTGGCCAGCTGCTCCGAGGTGATGACGGTACGCGAGTCGACGGTCGAGACGTCGACCGGCGGCAGGCTGTTGGCGGTGACGGTCACCGACTCCAGCGACTGGGCGCCGCCGGCAGAGGCGGGGGCCGTGAACGAAACGTCCGAACCCTTGCCGACCGTGAGGCTCACGTTCTTGCGCGAGTCGACGACCGCGCCATTGCGCTTCAGGTCGACCTGGTAGCTGCCGACCGGCAGGTTGTTGAACTGATAGCGGCCCGACGCGTCGACCGGCACTTCGCGGGTGATGCCCGTGGAGCCGCTGATCTGCACCGTATCGCCAGGCTGGGCGTTACCGAAGATGTTACCGGTGGTCGACTGGGCGAGAACGACGCCCGTGCCGCCGAGACCGATCGCGAGGGCCAAGGCCAACGCGGAGTGACGCAGGACGGATGCCTGCCGGATGCTGCGAGAACTCATTGCAAATCTCCCCAGATCAGCCCTAAACCGGGCCTGAAAACGAGCAAAACCGACCGAAGCCGGAAAAAAGTGGCTTACTCGAATGCATTGCGGGGATTGCCTTCGCCCTTTCTCTCTCCCAGAGAGGTGCGTCGCCCCGGTGGCCTGCGTCCGACAAACCATGGACTCGCTGGTCGAATCTTCCGCCAAAGTCCATGGGGAAGGGATCGTCCAGGGTCGTCGACGCCGAATCTAGGCGCACGCGGACGCCCGTGTCAACAAATTATTTACACGGGACCGGCGGATTTTCTTACATTTTGTTCGGCGATCGCCTCTTGCAACCGCCGGATACCTGGAGAATTTCTCTTACGAGTGAAACAGTTCCGCAAAAAAAACGTCCCTGCCGATCAAGGACGGTCTGCGGCGCTTTGTCGTCACGCCGTCAAGGGATGACTGAAGCTATATACGCAACGGATTGCCACCCCCGCAATATTAAAAACTCTTAGTTTTTACCTGTCGGTGCAACAGCTTGCTGCGTGCGCTTGCGCACCGTGCGAGCGAATTTCCCATGGCAACGGGCACTTACCCGGAGACTCAGGCGTGACTTCCGGCCTACGTGGGACTTTTGCCTAGGAAACGTTCCTAGTAGAAATAGTGCTTTCCGCCGCATTTTCCGGCGAGCGGTTAGCCGGCGAAGTCGCCATCGCGAACCGATGAAAGACTTCCGAAGGCAAGTTCCTGTACACCGAAGTGCAGGTTGGTGCGTTGAGCGCTCATCGCCGGGGGGCGGTCATCTGAAAAACGAGGTTGTATTCGCATGAACGAAAACTCACGGGGATCCGTCCTGGCTGATGCCTCCAGCAGAGGCCTGGACACCGGTCGCGCCGAGACCTCGGCGGCAACTTCCTCGTTCGCCAGCCGCGTACGCGCGGTGATCAAGATGTCAGGCAGTGTCAGCGAGATCGCGCGCCGCTGCGGATTCTCCGAAGGCGTGGTGCGCAGTTGGCGCGATGGCAACACCGACCCCTCGCGTGGCCGTTGCGTCACCATGGCCAAGACGCTGGGACTTTCCCTGGTCTGGTTGGCCGCTGGCGAGGGCCCGATGATGCTGGACGGTTCCACCGACGAGGTATCGTCGAGGAACGGACGATCGAGCGAGACGGCGGACGGCCGCGAAACGACAGCCAGGCACAACAATAGCGTGCTGGACCCGAACCGGCTCGCGGCGGCGATGAAGTTGCTCCAGTCCGACATCGAGATGACCGGCAGCCGCTTCTCACCGGTGCGCCACGCGGACCTCGTCGCCGAGATGTACTCGATTCTCGGCCGCTCCGGCGAGGCCGATTACGCGGACCGCATGGTGGCTTTCCGCCGCACCCTGGTGTCGCGGATCCAGGACGACCAGGGCGTGGCAGCCTGAGCCCTGCCGGCGCCTTCGCTCAGGCGAAGGCGCCGGGCTTCAGAGGCGCGAGATATCGGCGATGGCGCCGAAGCTGGCCTTGAGCTGCGCGAGCAGTGCGAGGCGGTTGGCGCGCACCGCGGGGTTCTCGGCGTTGACCAGCACGTCGTCGAAGAAGCGGTCCACCGGCGCCTGCAGCGCCGACAGGCGGGCCAGGGCACCCGTGTAGTCGCCGCGCGCCAACAGTGCGCGCGTGTCCGCGCGTGCGGCATCCAGCGCGGCATGCAGGTCGCGTTCGGCATCCAGTTCGAAATAAGCGGGGTCCACGCGGCCTTCGACGGGCGCGGCACCCGGCTCCTCGGCCTGCTTGCGCAGGATGTTCGCCACACGCTTGTTTGCCGCGGCCAGGCTTGCCGCTTCGTCACGCCGCGCGAACTCGGCCACGGCGCGCAGGCGGCGGTCGAAATCGGGGAGCGTGGCGGGGGCGACGGCGAGGACAGACTCGAACTGATCGGCCGAATAGCCCTGGTCGGCGTAATAGCCGCGCAGGCGCTCGAGGACAAACGCATGTACCTCGTCGCCCAGGTCGCGGCGGCGGGCACCGATGTCGACCACGGGCGCCTTGCCGTCCTTCCCTGGCTTGACGCCGGCGGCCAGGGCCGCTTCCGGCACGAGCTCGAACGCTTCGGTCAGCGCGGCGCGAAGGTCGATGTCCAGGCCGCCCTCGATCAGGGTGCGGGCGAGGCCGAGGGCGGCACGACGCAGCGCGAACGGATCCTTGTTGCCGCTGGGCTTCAGGCCTACGGCGAAAATACCGGCAAGCGTGTCGAGGCGTTCGGCCACGGCCAGCACCCTGCCCACGGCACCGGCGGCGATGTCGTCGCCGCCGAAGCGTGGCTGGTAGAAACTGTCGAGCGCATCGGCCACCTCGGCTGGGATGCCCTGGCGCGTGGCGTAGTAGCGCCCCATCACGCCCTGCAATTCCGGGAACTCGCCGACCATGCGGGTAAGCAGATCGCACTTGGCCAGCGCGGCGGCATGCGTCGCCTGGCCGGCATCGACACCCACGCGATTCGCAATGACGCGTGCCAGTTCGGCCACGCGCACCGTCTTGTCCCACAGGCTGCCCAGCGATTGCTGGTAGGTGACCGCCTTCAGCCCTTCCTGGTAGCTGGCCAGCGGCGTCTTCAGGTCCTCGTCCCAGAAGAACTTCGCATCGGCGAAACGCGGACGGATCACGCGCTCGTAGCCCTTGCGGATCTCCGCCGGGTCGCGGCTTTCGATGTTGGCGACGCCGATGAAGTGCTCGGTGAGCCGGCCTTCGGCGTCGAAGACGGGCACGAACTTCTGGTTCGTCTCCATCGTGGTGACGAGCGCCTCCGGCGGCACGTCGAGGAATTCACGCTCGAACGTGCAGGCGATGGCGACAGGCCACTCGGTGAGGTTGGCGATTTCGTCGAGCAGGCCGTCGGACAGGCGAGGCGTACCGCCCGTGGCCACGCGGGCCACTTCCTCGCGGATGCGCTGCCGCCGCGCCGCCGGATCGGCGATCACGTGCGCGTGACGCAAGGCATCCACCCAGCTGTCGGCGTCGGCGACATGCACGGGCTTGGGATGGTGGAAGCGATGGCCGAGGCTCAGCCGGCCACTCTTCAGGCCGAGCACCTCACCGTCGACGATGTCGGCCCCGTGCAGCATCAGCAGGCTGTGGACGGGACGCACGAAGGTGTCGTCGCGGTCGCCCCAGCGCATGGCCTTCGGGATCGGCAGCGCCTTCAGCGCCTCGGCCACGATCTCCGGCAGCAGCGCGGCCGTGGGCTGGCCGGGCTTCACGGCACGGAACACGAACCACGCGCCCTTGTCGGTCTCGAGCTTTTCGAGCGCCGCCACGTCGACGCCGCAGGACTGTGCGAAGCCGATCAGCGCCTTGGCGGGCTGACCGTCCGCGCCCACGCCCGCCGAGACGGCAGGACCGCGGCGTTCGATGGTCTGCTCCGGCTGGGCTATGGCCACAGCCGGGACATGCACTGCCAGACGCCGCGGCGACGCGTAGGTTTTTGCCGAAGCATAGTCGGCGGATATGCCACGCTTTTCCAAGCCCTCGACGACGCCGCGCGCGAATGCGCCTGCAAGATCGTCGAGCGCCTTCGGCGGCAGCTCTTCCGTGCCCAGTTCGATGAGCAGCGACAGTCGCTTATCGGCCATGGACGGCCTCCTTGTCTTTCTTCAGGCCGGGAAAACCGAGCTTTTCGCGCTGTGCCACGTAGGCTTCGGCCACGCTGCGGGCCAGCGTGCGCACACGCAGGATGTAGCGCTGGCGCTCGGTGACGCTGATGGCGCGGCGCGCATCGAGCAGGTTGAACGCATGGCTGGCCTTGCACACCTGTTCGTAGGCGGGCAGCGGCAGGCCGGCGGCGATCAGCTTGCCCGCCTCGCCCTCGCAGACGTCGAACCAGTGGAACAGTTCCGCCACGTTGGCATGCTCGAAGTTGTAGGTGCTCTGCTCCACCTCGTTCTGGTGGAACACGTCGCCGTAGGTCACCACACCGTGCGGGGCCTGCGTCCAGACGATGTCGTAGATGCTGTCGACGTTCTGCAGGTACATCACCAGGCGCTCCAGGCCATAGGTGATCTCGCCCGTGACGGGCCGGCACTCGAGGCCGCCGGCCTGCTGGAAATAGGTGAACTGGGTGACCTCCATGCCATTCAGCCAGACCTCCCAGCCGAGCCCCCAGGCACCCAGCGTGGGCGACTCCCAGTTGTCTTCGACGAAGCGCAGGTCGTGCACCAGCGGATCGATGCCCAATGCCTTCAGCGAGCCGATGTAGCGCTCGAGGATGTCGTCCGGGTTCGGCTTCAGCACCACCTGGTACTGGTAGTAGTGCTGCAAGCGGTTGGGATTGTCGCCGTAGCGCCCGTCCGTCGGCCGACGGCAGGGCTGCACGTAGGCGGCAGCCCAGGGTTCCGGTCCGAGCGAGCGGAGGAAGGTGGCCGGGTGGAACGTACCCGCGCCGACCTCGGTATCGAGCGGCTGGACCAGCACGCAACCCTGGTCCGCCCAATAGCGGTTCAGGGTCTGGATCACGTCTTGGAAGGTGGGCGCGGACATGGTTCCCGGGTCCTTGAGAAAGCGGGCTAGTATAGCGGCGTGGCATTAACACAGGGTCGCAGCAGATGGCAGTGAATCCGCAACCCGGCGCGCTCCTCGGGCGCCGCGGACGGCTGGAACTCGACGAGGTACTCGCCTCGCTCGTGGTCGACGGCTATCTCACCGGCGACGACGCGAAGCGCGTCCGCATGGGGTCGCGGAGCGGCAAGTCGGCCATCGAGCTGCATCCCCTCGTCCTCGTCGCCAACGCCAAGCTCGACAACCGCCGCGATCCGGGCCGGCCGCTGAGCCTGGAGACGCTGATGGAGTGGCTCGCCGGCAAGGCCGGCCTGCCCTACTTGAAGATCGACCCGATGAAGGTCAACGTGGCCCAGGCGACGCAGGCGGTCAGCAGCGCCTATGCCCAGCGCCACCGCATCCTGCCGGTCGCGGCGTCGCCGATGGAGGTCACCTTCGCCACGGCGGAGCCGTTCGACACGGGCTGGGCGAACGACCTCGCCCACATGCTTCGCCGCGACGTGCGCCGCGTGGTGTCGAACCCGATCGACATCAACCGCTACCTGCTCGAGTTCTACGGCGTGCAGCGCTCCATCCAGCTGGCCCAGGATGCCAAGGGCGGCGAGCCGTCGAAGATCATCAACTTCGAACAGCTCGTCGAACTGGGAAAGGCCGGCGAGGTGGGCGCCGACGATCGGCACGTCGTCCACATCGTCGACTGGCTGCTGCAGTACGCCTTCGAGCAGCGTGCGTCGGACATCCATCTCGAGCCCAGGCGCGACGCGGGACAGATGCGCTTCCGCATCGACGGCGTGATGCAGAAGGTGTTCGAGTTGCCCCCGCCGGTGATGACCGCGGTGACGGCGCGCGTGAAGATCCTCTCGCGCATGGACGTCGCGGAGAAGCGCCGTCCACAGGACGGCCGCATCAAGACGCGCTCGGCCGGTGGGCGCGAGGTGGAGCTTCGCATCTCCACCATGCCCACCGCCTTCGGCGAGAAGGTGGTGATGCGTATCTTCGATCCCGACCTGGTCATGAAGGATTTCGCGCAGCTCGGTTTTTCCGTCGAGGAAGACCGCATCTGGCGCGGCATGGTGGAGCGTCCGCATGGCATCGTGCTGGTCACCGGCCCCACGGGCTCGGGCAAGACCACCACGCTGTATTCCACGCTGAAGCACCTGGCCCGGCCGGAATTGAATGTCTGCACCGTCGAAGACCCGATCGAAATGGTGTCGCCGGACCTCAACCAGATGCAGGTCCAGCCGTCCATCGACCTGGACTTCGCCGCGGGCGTGCGCACGCTGCTGCGCCAGGACCCGGACATCATCATGATCGGCGAAATCCGCGACCTGGAAACGGCGCAGATGGCGGTGCAGGCGTCGCTCACGGGTCATCTCGTGTTGTCCACGCTGCACACCAACGACTCGCCCAGCGCCGTCACGCGTCTGCTGGACCTCGGCGTGCCCCACTACCTCATCCAGTCCACCCTCTCAGGGGTTGTCGCGCAACGTCTGGTGCGCACGCTGTGCCCGCACTGCAAGACGGTTGCCACGCAGAATCCCGACGAGTGGCGCGTGCTCACCCACGGCTGGAACATTCCGTTGCCCGACCAGGTGTACAAGCCCGTGGGTTGCCTCGAATGCCGGAAAACCGGCTTCCTCGGACGCACGGGCGTGTACGAGATGATGCCGATGTCATCGCGGCTTCGCTCGCTCATCTCCGCAGAGCTCGACCTTGGCCGCTTCGGTGGCGAAGCCCTGCGTGAAGGCATGAAACCCTTGCGTATCTCGGCGGCGATGCAGGTTGCCGCCGGCCTTACCACCGTCAGCGAAGTGCTCAACGTACTGCCCCCGACCGACATCGACGAAAGCATCGAACCATGAAGCCCGTTCTCATCGTCCGCACCGGCCGCGCGCCCGAAACCATCAGCGCGCGCCACGGAGACTTCCCCCGCTGGTTCCGCCTCGGCCTGCGCTTGCGCGAGACGCGCATACGCGTGGTCGACGTGCAGCATGGCGACAGCCTGCCGGATCCGGAAGAGTGCGCCGGCGCCGTCATCACCGGCTCCGCGTCCATGGTCACGGAGAAGCTGCCCTGGAGCGAACGCACCGCCGGATGGATTCGCAACGCGATGGACATCGACCTGCCGATGCTGGGTGTCTGCTACGGCCATCAGTTGATGTCGCACGCGCTCGGCGGCCGCGTGGATTACCTGCCCGGTGGGCGGGAGATGGGCACGTTACGCATCGATACGCATGCCGAGGCCGCGAAGGACGCACTGGGCTCGGCCCTGCCCGCGTCGTTCCATGCCCATGCGACCCATGAGCAGAGCGTGCTGGAGCTGCCTCGCGGCGCGGTGTCGCTTGCCCGTTCGGCCCGCGATCCGCACCACCTCGTGCGCTATGGCAAGCATGCGGTGAGCACGCAGTTCCATCCGGAATTTTCCGCCGAAGTCATGCGGGCCTACATCCATCGCAAGCGCGACGATCTCGGCCGGGAAGGCCATTCGCCGGAAGCGCTGCTCGCGGACGTCGTGCCGACGCCGCACGCTGGTATGTTGCTGCGCGGATTCGTTCGCGAACACCTGATGGCGCCGCGCGAACTGTCAGCCGCGTAGGCGTCGCGCGATCGCTCCGCGGGAAAACAGGGCGAACACGATGCCGAACAGGAAGCCGCCGATGTGGGTCCACCACACGACGGCACCGTAGCTCGCCCCGGCATAGCTGAAGAGCAACTGCACGAGTGCCCAGATGCCGATCAGCACGAAGGCGGGCACGCGCACGAATTCGAGGTAAAGGCCGAGCGGGAGCACTAAGCCCAGCTTGGCGCGTGGAAAGAGCGTGACATACGCGCCGACCACGGCCGACACGGCACCGCTGCAGCCGATGATCGCCACCTTCACGCCGGTGAGCGAGATGGCGCCGATCAGGTTCGCCACCACGCCGCCCAGCAGGAAAAGCAGCAGGAAGCGCGGCGAACCGAGGCTCCGTTCGGCCGGCAGGCTGAAGATCACCAGGAAGAGCAGGTTGCTGAGCAGGTGCAGCCAGCCTGCGTGAATGAAGGTGGCTGTGAACAGGCGCAACAACGCCGGGTCGCTCACCTGCTGCCACAACGGCAAGCCGGTGCCGAACAGGTGGGCGGGCACGGTCCCCCAATGCAGCATGATGGACTTGCGTTCTGTGGGACTGGTGAGCGCCAGGGCGACGAAGCACACGACGCACACGATCACCACGAGCATCGTCGCCCAGCACAGCCGGGAACGTCGGCGGGTGTCGACGTGGACGAACACGTTCAGGGTACGCCGCGTGCCAGGTGCGGACCGTCCGCTTCCAGCGACGACAACGCGAACATCGTTTCCGGCCCGACCACGCCGTCGGCGGCAATGCCGAAGCGCTGCTGCAGGGCACGCACACGTGCCTCGACGGAACTGTCGAAGCTCGTCGGCTGGTTGGCTGCAGCGACGCCGGCGGGCGGCAGACGGGCCAGGATCCATCCCAGTCCTTCGCCGCTGTCGCCGCGCGACAACTTGGTGGGCATCGCAGGATCTACCCTGAACACCGCGTAGAAGCGGCCGTTCCACACGTGCTGGAAGGCGTCTCGGGTCAGCTCCACATACTTCCCGCCGAGGTACAGGCGGACGTTCTCGTCGCCTGCGCCCACCAGCAGGACCTGCTGCTTGGCATTCGCATCATCGAGCTCGAGGACGAGCGGCCGGTCGAAACGGCGGAGCTGGTCCAGGGATCCACGCCCACTGACACAGGCGAAGCCGGGAAAGATGGTCGCGTCGCAGTTGATGGCATTGGCGACCGAGGTTTCCTTCGACGCGACCTGCCAGCGGGCCAGGAGTTCGCCCCACACCCTCACCTTGCCGACGTCGGGCTCCGGCAACGCGTCGTGGAACTTGGCCAGCGCCTGCTCGGGACTGACGGTCACCAGGTTCTTTGGCCGGGAGGGGCTGTGGCCGGTAAGGAACCAGGTGATGGCGCCGCCTACGAAGAGAATGCCGATCATGATGCCGATGGCCAGGATCGGACGGCGGAAGCGGCGGAACCAGTAGCGCGCGTGTTGCGGCAGCGCCTCGCGAACCACGAAGCCGAGCGCGCGTTCGCCGATCGACTTTTCACCCCGCTCGGCGGCGCGCTCCAGGGCGCGGTGGGCCAGCGTATTCAGGCGACGCGGATTGCCCTTGCCGTCGTCGCGCAGGCTGCGCAGTCCGAGTCGGCTGAAGGGCATCTGCGTGGTACCCGCCACGTGCAGGCGGTGGCGGACGTAGCGCTCACTCTCCTCCGCGCTGAGCGGTGCCAGGGGTAGCCGGCTGCGGATACGGGCGGCCAGCGAGGGCGCTTCGGTACCGGCAAGACGCTCGCCCAACGACGGTTCGCCGACGAGCACGATGTGGAACGGGGCACCTGCCTTTTCGCACGCGATGAGGAGACGGGCGACGATGGCAAGGTCGGCGTCGGACAGTTCTTCGGCGTCGTCCAGTATCCACAGGAAGCGGTGGCTCACATGGTGGGCCAGCCGGCCCAGACCCGCGGCGAGGCCGTCGACCAGGTGGTCCTCGGTGTTGGCTTCGGCGCTCAGGGGCAAGGGCAGCCCGAATCCGGCATAGAGCGCACGGAGCCACGCCACGGTCTCGAGGGCGTAATCGCCTCCACCCTGCCGCACCGCGCGCACGCCGTGGTTCGGCGCGTCAGCCTCGATGAGCATGCAGAGGAGTGTCTTCCCGAGGCCGCGCTCACCGGTCACCAAGGTGACGCTCGAATGGTCGGCACCGACCTCGTATTCCACGTGCGCCAGGATCTCGCGTTCGCGCGGAAACAGACACGCGAAACGCGGATCCGGTGCGTCGCCAAAGGGCGGTTCGCGAAGTCCGAAAGTCTGTAGATACATGGGCCTACTGTAGCCGATCGGCCGAAGGCGGGGTGTGCCGGATGAGGCTGGACAGCGGGTTTTAGGAGGAGTGACCCCTCCGGTTCGAATCGTTCGATGTGCAAAACCGGACAACTAGCCGGCTTTGCCCGATTGCTTTCATCCAACCGTCACGAAGGAGCGCATCGACTCGAGTCGCCTGCAGCGCTGCTCTGGGCTAGCACGGCCGACATAGAAGACAGAACGAACTCATGGAGGAAAGGCAAATGACACAGATGCGCTACAAGGCCATCGCCGCAGCTCAAACAAACTTCTCGATCAGGAATCACGGTTTCAAGATGCTGACGTTTTACCCGTCCATTTTGTTGAGGATTGGAGTGGGTGAACCTTTTCAATGGATATCGGAGAAAGACACCAGTAGTTCCGGCGGAAATTGCAATATGACTGTCCGTCAAAATGAACACGGGCAAGATTATGGTTACGCCGAGTCTACAGGTCTGGTGATCCGAGGCCCGAACCCGGACCCGGCCTCCTCGGACCCGTTTATCTATTATGTGTTCAGTATAGAGAAACGTGGGAACTTGGCGCATTACGCAACAATTTCCCCAGGCGCTTCGGTCACGACCGGCTACTGGATCTTCGACGACTTTCCGACGTTTATTTATCTTGTTATTGATGCTTCTCCAGAAAATCTTTCTGCAAAAGCCGAAAATACGTTCGAATACGAAATCGATTCAGAAAGTCGACTCATTCAGTGCTTGAGGAAGACAGATCCGCATCTCGCACCAAAGAAGGGAGTTCTGAAGCCCGCACCAACGAAGAAGGAAGGGCAAGTGGTTTTTCCGACACGGAAGCTTTTTCTTTCTTATCCAACGTCAACCTCTATTTCGCTGGAGCTAAGGTCTACAGAATGGGGTCCACTGGAGAGATACAGTGGGCGCCTCAGCATGGCCAGGGCAATCCGTCGCTCGGCAATGGCTACTTCCTCACACCTGATGGAGGGTATCCCGAAGGGCGGACGGAACTGACCATCAAGGACGGCTTTTCGGATGCAACGGCAGTCGTGGCGTTCGATCACAAGGACGGGGAGGTGACCATGACGATCAAATCGTATGAAAGTCGACTCTGCGATATCCGCGATGCTTCGTTCGCAGGGATTGTAGCTAAGCATTGCATCTGCATAGCGTTGTAGCTCCCTGCCTGGCGTGCCCGTACGGGCGCCGGCCTCTGTAGGAGCCGCCATGGCGGCGAGAGCGTCCTGCCGCGTACTCGCAAGATTCCCTCGCCGCCATGGCGGCTCCTACAGGCAAAGAAAAACCCGGCCCATGTCGAGACCGAGCTTTCCGAAAGCACGCAGGGGAGTCCCGCTCTGTGTGGGAGCCGCTTCAGCGGCGATGGGTGCCGGCGGCAAGGTGGCCCGCTGCCGCGGGATCGCCGGCATAGCCGGCTCCCACAGGCAAAGAAAAAACCCGGCCTCTGATGAGACCGGGTTTTAGGATAAAGCCCCTGGCGGTGACCTGTTGCTGTGCGTGCCCGGTGGGCACAACAGCAACGCCACAAAGACGAAGGCCTTCCCCGATAAGGGAAGGCCTTCTTGGATAAAGCCCCTGGCGGTGACCTACTCTTGCATGGCTTGAGCCACACTACCATCGGCGCATGCGCGTTTCACTTCTGAGTTCGGGATGGGATCAGGTGGGACCACGCCGCTATAGCCGCCAGGGAAGGGGTGGGAGCAGCGCTTTAGCGCCGGCTCCACAGAGGGTGTAAACGAGTGACAAGCGTCCGGGGGTAACCGGAAGACAAGTATAAGACGGTGAAG
>NZ_JBNDHZ010000033.1:0-52982 GCF_056755355.1 Luteibacter sp. HAY1-4A | reverse complement strand
AGATGTGTATAAGAGACAGATCCCTTTTCATGAGATCCGTCGATACATGTTCTTTCGCAACCTGACGCTGTTCCGCTTTTCCGAACCGGTGGCCGCCGACCTGGAGCGCCTCGACGAGGCTCTTCCCGAGCACCGCCTGCGGCCGGTGGGGCCCATGGAGATGTCCACCCGCGGTTTCGTCTCGCCCCTGGGGCGGAACGAAGAAGGCCTGACCCACGTGGTGGGCCGCAACACCATGGTCACGGTGGGGAGCGAGGATAAGCTCCTGCCGTCGTCGGTCGTGAACGACGAACTGGCCAACCGCGTGCAGAAGATCGCCGAGGAGGAAGGCCGCAAGGTCAGCGGCCGCGAGCGCAAGAAGATCAAGGACGACGTGATGAACGAACTGCTTCCGCGGGCGTTCGTGCGCAGTTCCCGCATGAAGGCCTACGCGGACCGGAAGAACGGCTGGCTGGTGCTCGATACCTCCAGCCGCAAATCCGCCGAAAACACCCTGAGCCAGATCCGCGAGGCCCTGGGCAGCTTCCCCGCGGTGCCGCTGGCTCCGGAGGAGTCGCCCCGTCTCCTCATGACCCACTGGGTGGCCACCGGGGAACTCCCGGCCGGCCTGGCGCTGGGCGACGAGTGCGAGCTGCGCGACCCGGCGACGGCCTCCGGCGCCATTGCACGGTGCCGCCGCCAGGATCTCGACACCGATGAGATTCGCGAGCACCTGCGCACCGGCAAACAGGTGTTCCAGTTGGGTTTGCTGTTCGACGACCGCATCTCCTTCGTACTTGGCGAAGACCTGATCCTGCGTAAAATCAAGTTCACCGACGTGGTACTGGACGAGCAGGCCGACAGCCCGGAGTCCGCCGCCGCCGAGATGGACGCGAACTTCGCCCTCATGGCGCTGGAATACGAGCGCCTGCTGGGCAAGCTGGAGGAGTGGTTCAAACTCCCGCGGCCGGAGTGACCGGTCCGGGTGTCGCAGGCGGTGATACGGGTTCGTGGGATGTTCGTCGGGATCGGTACGAGACTCGCGGCATGACATCGGAAGACGGCGACTGGCTGGAACTCGCAACCCCCACCGGAGGCACCATCAAGGTGTTGAAGGCGGCGCACCCGCGTGCCCGCCGCCTGCGTCTCACGGTCACCCCGAAGGGGGCGCGCCTCACGTACCCGAATGGGACCCACGTGGCGCAGATGACAGCCTTCCTGCGCCACCACGCCGACTGGCTCGAACAGAAGCTGGACGAGTTCCATCTCGACGCCGTGCCGCTGCCGCCGCTGCGTGTCGGCGTGCCCACCACCTTTCCGTTCCGGGGCGAGGACATCGTCCTCGACTGGGCCGAGGGTGCGTATCCGCGCGTGGATCACGAACCGGGTGCGCTGGTGCTCAGCATTCCGCGTCCGCACACGCGCGCTTTGCTCGTGGCGCGGGGCTTGCTCGCCACCCATTTCGAGGCCCAGATCCGCCGCGACGTCTCGCGCTGGCTTCCCGCCTACATACCGCAGATCAATGCCGCGCCCACCGCGCTGCGCATCCGTCCGTTGAAGAGCCTGTGGGGCAGCCTGGACACGCGCGACAGGATCAACCTCGACCTGGCGCTGGCCCTCGCGCCACCCGCGGCGCTGCGTTATGTGCTGGTGCACGAGCTCTGCCACCTGAAGGTGCGCAACCACTCGCCGCGTTTCTGGCATTGGGTCGAGAACGTGTTCCCCGACTACAAGGAACAGCGCGCGTGGCTCCGTGCCAACGGCAGCGGCCTGAAGCGGCAGCTCGACAGGCTGATCGCCGACGTGGCTGACTGAGGCAAGCTCTGTGTGGGAGCCGCTTCAGCGGCGAAGGGTGCTTGCGGTAAGCCTGCCCGCTGCCGCGGGATCGCCGGCATAGCCGGCTCCCACCAGAGCTATGCCAGCATCAGGTTATGCCAGCTTGGTGGGAGCCGACCCTGTCGGCGATTCAAGTTGCCTCAGTGCGCGAGCGCGAAGCCCGTGATGATGCGCGCGGTTTCCACCGGCTTTTCCAGCATCGGCATGTGATTGCAGCCATTCATGACCGTGGCACCGATCGAGGGCGAACTCTTCAGTCCCGCGCGCAAGGTATCCAGCGCCGATACGTCGATGATCTTGTCGTCGTGGCACCACAGGCCGAGCACCGGCATCGAAAGCTTGCCGATCACCGGATCGAGCGAGAACGCCTGCGCCGGCTGCTTCAGCTCGTCGAACGTGCGCTCGATGAAGGCACGATCCTTTTCGTTGCGCGCGATCAGCGCATCTTCGACGCGCCCGGGCAGGTGCGGCGGCGTGACAAAGATCCGGGCAAGCAAGGCTTCCAGTCCCGCGCGGTCGTGGTAGACGAAGGGGTTGTTCCCCGCCTTCACTTCGCGGGCGAAGTCGTTCTCCTTGAACGTGAGCCCGAGCGAGCCCATCAGCACGAGGCTGGCGACGCGTTCCGGATGCTTCTCCGCATACACGCCCGCGATGGCCCCACCCATGGACTGGCCGACGAGCAGGAAGCGCTGCGCGCCGATGGCCGCGGCGAAACTTTCGAAACGATCGGCCTGCGCGCCGACGCCGTAATCGCCACCGTCATGACGCGACGACTCGCCCCAGCCGGGCAGGTCGGGGATCACCACGTGGAAATGGTCGGTAAGGCCTTTCGCCATCTCGAGCCATGTTTCCTTGTTGGCGGCGAATCCGTGCAGCAACACGATGGTGGGGCCGTCGCCGCCCTCGTAATACGACCATACGGTATCGCCGGCGGCGACGCTCTTCTTCTCCAGGTGAGCCGACATCGCCTGTCGCGCCGCGTCCGCCTTCAGCAGCATGCCGGGTGCGAAGAAATAGACGAGGCCCGCACCCAGGCCGAGCACCACGGCCACGACGACCAGGAACTTCAACCTGCGTAGCAGCAGCCTTTGCCAGAGCGGACGATTATCGGCGTTGGCGAGCGTGGGGGTCTTGGCCATGGAAAGGAACCCGGAACGTAAGGACGCCCCGCAAGATGCGGGGCGCCGTTGGAGGATGCAAGTCCGCACCCCCTGCGGGGCGCGTAAAACCTTGCGTTACTTCTTCTTCGCCGTACCGGCGAGGATGCGCTCCACCGCCTGCTGCGTCATGGGGTGATAGCCGCTCTTGGCCTTGGCGTAGGTTTCTTTCGCGAACGCGAGGCCTTCCGGGGTGCGTGCGAAGGCGCGGTAGACAGGCGTGGTGAGGTAGAGGCGGCCGATGCGGGTCATGTGTTCGGCGGCAGCCGTCCACACGTCCTTGTCGCCCGCGGCGATGGCGTGCGCGTACCAGCGCATGCCGATCTCGGCGTTGGGCGTGCCGGTGAGATGCCATGCGGCATCGATGTCCTTGATCTTCGCGAGTGGCGTCACGTCGGGCAGGCGGTCGAGGAAATACATCCACTCCTGCGTGTTCCAGCCCTTCGCGTCGAGCTTGGAGGCGTCGAGCTTGCCGGCGAGGAAGTCGGTGCGCTCACGATCGATGGCCTCGAAGCGCGGCGAGGACGGCAGTGGCGCATCCTTCGGAATGCCCGGCTGCCAGATCCATGCGCGGGCTTCGGCCTCGCTCATCTTGCCCGGATACTTGTCGAGCAGGTTGGCCTTCAGGTACGCGAACATCGTGTCGGTGTCGATGCTCTGGAAGGCGAAGTGCGCGAAATAACCCTTCAGGTAGGCGTCGAAGTTCTCGCGGCCGAAGCGCTGCTCCAGCGTGCGCAGGAACCACGATCCCTTGTCGTAAGCAACGTCCGAAAGCGCGTCGTCAGCGCCGATACCGCGCGGGTCGGGCGTGAGCTTCTGCGCGTTGGCCGGCATCTGGCCGATGCCCTTCTGCAGGGCGCGCGCCGAGAGCAGGGCTTCCTCGTCCGCCAGCGCCTTGCCGTACACGGCCTCGGTGATGCGGCCTTGCACGTAGGTGGTGAAGCCCTCGTTCAACCAGATATCGCGCCACGCGGCGCTCGTCACGAGGTTGCCAGACCACGAATGCGCCAGCTCGTGCGACACCAGCGAAACCAGGCTCTTGTCACCCACCAGCACCGTCGGCGTGGCGAAGGTCATGTTGGGATTTTCCATGCCGCCGAAGGGGAACGAGGGCGGCAGCACGAGAATGTCGTAGCGGCCCCAGGCATACGGCCCGTAGAGCTTCTCGGTGGTGGCGATCAGCTTCTCGGTGTCTTCGAATTCGTGCGCGGCCTTGCCGACCACACTGGGCTCTGCGTACACCGCGCTGCGTGGACCGGTTTCCTTTACCGCGAGGTCGCCCGCCGCGATGGCGAGCAGGTAGGAGGGAATGGGGTGCGGCTGGTCGAAGGAAAAGTTGCCGTCCAGCGGATGCTTCGCGTCGTTGATGGCGCTCATGACGACGCGAACATCCTTCGGCGCGGCGATGTGCGCATCGTAGGTGAAGCGGATGGCCGGAGAATCCTGCAACGGCACCCAGGAACGCGCGTGGATCGATTCCGACTGCGAGAACATGAAGGGCTGTTTCTTGTCGGCCGTCTGTTCCGGCGTGAGCCACTGCAGACCCGAGGCTTCCGGCACCGTCGCATACGTGATCCGTATCGCGGCGGGATGCGTCGGCGCGGCGATGGTGAGCTTGGCGCCAAGCTCCTTGTCGCGTGGAGCCAGCGCGAACTTGAGCGGCGTGCGCTTGCCCGAGGCGTCCACCGCCTCGACACCGGCGATCTTCAGGTCGCGCGTATCCAGCACGAGGTCCTTCGCCTTCGCGTCCTTCCAGTCGAGCTTCAGCGTGGCATTGCCGGCCAGCTCGCGCTTGCCGAAGTCCAGCGTGAGGTCGAGGTCCAGATGGGTGACGCGCACCGCGTCCGGCTGGGCGTATGAGTGCGGGTCGGCGGCGAAGGCCACGACGGGGAACGCCATGGTGAGGGCAAGCACGGGAAGCAGACGCATCGCTGGGGATCATCCGTTGGAGGAAGATCCCCAGTATGCCATTGGCTCGCCGGCCGCCGCCCCTGTCCCGTGGGCCGCTACCCGGATCCGGTCAGGGCCCGGCCGCCGGCCATTGCCCAGTTCCCACGACCGCGGGGCGGATATTGAGGCCGGGGAGCGAGAAACCCGGATTGCTCGCGTGCCCGCCGCCAAGCAGGGATGGGGGCCGGATCACGTAGGTACCGGGCGCGGTGTTCGCCACGCGGTGCATCGTCGTGCCCGGCGGGAGCTTGCTCGTATCCAGTTCCAGCCAGGTTTCCATCTTCCTCTGGAAGTTGCCCTTGTAGCGCCACTGGTTGGTGCCCGAGATGGCACGTGAAATCTGGTCCCGCGTCTTGGTCGCGGGGTCGAGCGTGGTGACGTAGACACCGGCGGGGAAGCTGCGGCGCGCCAGCGACTGTGTAAGGAAATAGTCGGTTCGGATGGCGGCGAGGGAATCCGACCGCGTGAAGTGGCGTACTGTCGTCGGCCACTGTGAGCGATCGACAGGAACGAGGTCGTGGTTGCGGCCGGACAGGCGGGCGGGCATCCGCGGTGGCGCGAGGTGCTGCGCTGGCGGCCTGCCGATGGGCCTGGCCAACCTTGCCGCATCGCTGGCGGCCTGCCAGTGCCCGGCTTCCTTACCTCGCATGGGGAGCAGCCGCGAGCGTCGCAGCGCGAGCGACTGCGCCGCTTCATAGCTGCCTAGCTCCTGCACCAGGCGTCGTTCCATCGTGGCGAGTTGCTGGCCCGTCATTCCGCGTATGGAGGGGTCGCGCTCCATGATTTCGCGCAGGACGGTGGACAGGTCCGACGGTCGGACTCCGCTCGGATTGCCGCCGCGCAGCCCCACGTTACGGTTGAATCGCCAGGTGCCGCCGGCGTCCCTCGCGACAGGGATGGCATATGCGCTTCCGGATGCGCCAGGCCTTACCAGGCGCCACGTCGCGTTGTCCGCATCGAACCGCACGACGTACATCGCCCGGTCCTGCTGGATGTAGGCCTTCCCGTCGATGTAGTGGATGCCCCGCTCCACCGACTGCGCATCCGACGGTTTGGCCTTCGCGCGATAGGTGGCGGGAAAAACGGTGTCCGGGTCCCGGAGCATTTTGCTGGTAGAGCTTACCTGCCGCGACTGTTTCGTCGCGCGCACGGCGATCGCGCGGCCGGCCAGCGGTTTCAGCGAGGGAATCGAGAGGTAGTCGAGCGCACTGACGTACGCGTCGGCAAATTGGACGAAGCCTTGCGCATGGTCGCCCGCCTTGATGCTGTCGTAGCTCCGCCAGGCAGCGGCGAACGGTCGTCCGAGGAGTCGCGCGAAGGATCGCTGGACGCTCTCCACATCGATGTCGGGAAGCTCGTCGGCGATCGCCGCGGAGCTCGTGCGTGCGAGCGGCTCGATATTCCTGGCCATGATGGAGAGCGCGGCATCGTATTGCGCTTCGAACGCATTGCCGGTGATCGTCTTCTCACCGAACAGATAGGCCTTGCGCGGCCGCGACGGCCCCGATGCCTGCGAGAACACCCAGCGGAATCGCTCACTCGCAGCGCTTCGCCTGAATTGCCGGTCGCGGCGTCCTGCTTCCACGACAGCCACATCGTTGGGCAAGCGGCCGAGCAGGTATTCGTCGAAAGCGGGTGCATTGAAGAACTCAGCATTGGCTTCCGCGCGCGTGCGGAACTCACGAAACGCAAGGCCGTCCGGTGCACCCGGCGTGTAGAACACCACGTTCGGCACGGCACCTTCCTGCTCCGCGCTGATCATCAATACGTCCCTCACCGCCGCGCCGTTGTACGTGACCTGACGCGCGACGATCGTGTGTCCCTCGACGCGCGCCCGGCCTGTCGGCATAGGCGAATCGACCACGGCTTTCGCCCAGGCGTACCCGCGCTCGAGCCGGTCCGGCAAGAAGGAATCGGGTTCGTCCTGATGATGCTGCGACACGCGGGCGTCGGCGAGATCGAGCCGCATGCGCGCACGGTGCAGGTCGGCGGCGAGTGCGCGAGTGAGCTGACCTTCGGGGGACGTTTTCAGCACTTCAAGCAGGTAGTCGTGGTACTTCCTCGCGACATCGAGGTCACGAACGAGGCTCTTGATACCGCCAAACGTGAGTTGCGGCAGCAGTTCCTCTCCTCCTGGGCCGGTCGCTACGAGGAACCGGTTGTCGAAGATGCCGATGTTCTTCAATGCGAGGTCGGTCAAGGAAAAGGACGCCAGGCGCCTCCCAGCTGTGAGGTCCGCATCGTTCTGTGGCGCGCCTTCCGGCCATTCGTACGCGGAGATGGAGACGTCGTCCGGGTCGACGGAAAGGCCCATGATGGCGAGTTGTTCTTTCACGGCACGATGCGCGAAGTCGCGCAACGGAACCAGGTCTGGTGCGCCACCGTCGTCGAAGCGCTGGCTTCGCTCCAGCGCCGCTTGGTGCTCGGCCATGGCATTCAGCCATTCGTCCTTGATGTGCTCGGGCAGTGACGCCAGTCGCTCCTCCAGGAGGGAACCGGCCAGCCGCGCATGGCGTGTCCGCATCAGGGACCCGATATCGAGCATGTCATCCAGGCTCGTGGCAGCCAGCATGCGTTCGTCGTGCGCGCCGGTATCGAGCAGCCCTTCGGCGGCGTCGGCGGCGACGTTGCGCACGCGATCCCGTTGTACTTCAAGCAGCCGACTCGCCATGGCGTCGAACGGGTCGGCGGTGAACTCTCGCGAATGCACGCGCACGATATCGTCGAACACGAGGCGGTCCTCGATCGGAACGACGGGTGGCGGCGTGCCCTGCGCGATGTCGACGTTGACCCGGTGCTCGGTTTCCGCGTGCAACTCGTCGAGCGAAGTGAAGGCGTCCCAGCCGCGTGCCGGCGTGAAGAGGAGGGCGAGCCCCGTCACGTTGTCGTCGGTCACGACGACAGCAGCGACGTCGGCGGTACCGTCGAGCAGGAGTTCCGCAGCGCGCAGGCCGGGCGGCAGCGAGCCGCCGTAGGAGCGCGCGAACCGCAGGGCCAGGTCGCCAGCCTCCGGCGCTAGCGTACCGTCGGCGAGGCGCAGTGTGGCTTCGTCGCGCATGATGGACGCCAGTCGCGATGCCAAGGCGGCTGAGCGCGGCATGCTGGACCCGCTGGCCGGGTCGGCGGCCGGCAGCGCCCAGAAGGCACTCAAGGTGTCGAGGTAAGCCGCCAGATCCTCGGCGCGGGCGAGTTCGGAAGCTATCGGAACGGCAGCCTGCTGATCAAGCAGCCAGGCTTGCGCATCAACGAGCCGGGATACGGCGTCCACGGCTTCCTGGTTTGCGCCTTGCGTGATGGCGGGAGGCGCCTGCGGGGGAAGCATGTCCATGTGAGCTACCTGTGCCTTGGGAATTCCCAAAACGTAGCTCGGCGTCGCCCGCGGCTATGCAGGTGAATAAGCGGACACCGTGTCCGCCGCTGGATGGCAAGGCTGTCGGGTATGCCCGACAGCCGACCGGTTTACAACTTGTAGGCGCGGTGGATGGCCACGATGCCGTTGCTCAGGTTCCGCACTTCGACGTGCCCGAAACCGGCGCACAGCATCATGCCCTTCAGTGTTTCCTGGTCCGGATGCTTGCGAATGGATTCGGCGAGGTACTGGTAGCTATCGGCGTCGTTGGCGAACAGGCGGCCCAGGCGGGGCAGGATCTTGAACGAGTGCACGTCGTAGAGCTTCGACAGCACGGGGCTCTGCACTTTCGAGAATTCCAGCACCAGCGCGCGGCCGCCGGGTTTCAGGATACGGTGCATGTCGGCGAGCGCCTTGTCCTTGTCGGTGACGTTGCGCAGGCCGAACGCGATGGTGACCGCGTCGAAACTGTTGTCCGGGAAGGGCAGGGCCTCCGCGTTCATCTGCGCCCAGCGCAGGCCGGAGACGAGGCCACGGTCGGTGAGGCGGTCGCGGCCCACACCCAGCATGGCCGCATTGATGTCGCCGACCACCACTTCGCCCTCGTCGCCGACCACCGGCTTCAGCAACGCGGCGATATCGCCCGTGCCGCCCGCCAGGTCGAGCACGCGATCGCCGCGGCGCACGCCGCTGACGGCCACGAAATGACGCTTCCACAACCGGTGGATGCCGAACGACATCAGGTCGTTCATCAGGTCGTAGTTGCGCGCCACCGACGTGAACACCTGGCCGACCAGCTTCTGCTTGTCGGCCAACGGAACGTCGCGGAAGCCGAAGTGGGTGGTTTTCTCGTTTTCCATGGGGAGATGGTATCCGCGTTGGGATCAGTGGTGATGCTTGTCGTGTCGTTCGTGTTCGTTCGCCACGTGCCGGTCGTGCAGCGATTCGCCCGCCGACCCGTCGTCGGGATCGACCGGCGGCCGTGCATCGAGGTCGCGATCGGTATCGCCACCCGGCGTGATCTTCAGGATCGAATGACGCACTTCGCGAGCGAGGATCACGCGGGCGTCGCGCACCATGTCTTCCAGCGCCTCGCTGAAATCGAGCTTGCCGTTGGCATCGGTCCAGACGACCTTCGCCTCGCGAAGCTTCTGGATGAAGCCGCGGAAGAGCGCCTTGTCGAAGAATTCCGGAGCCGACAGTTCGTTGAGCAGGCTCAACCGTTGCGCGGTGAGCGTGCACGCGGTTTCCAGTTCACCGGCGCTCATGGTGTGCGGGCCGTTCTTCACCAATGCCGCGATGGCGATGTAGTAGCGTTCGAATGCCTGCAGCATGCTGCGCGCGATGACCCGCAACTGGTACGCGCCGTCGTCCTGGCCGGGTCCGCGCTCGAGGACGCGGCCCTCGGCGCTGGCCTCGAGGATGCCGCGGCGGACGAAGAATTCGATGGTTTCCTGCACCTGCGTCGCGAAACCGTCTTCGTCCCACGGCAGGAACAGCTCGCCCTGGATGAACGGGTAGATGATGCGCCCCAGGCGAACCACCGAGGATCGCGACATCCGCCGGTTGTTGAGGAAGCATGCCGCCACCCAGGCTGCCGCGGCATTCAGGTGCAGCACGTTGTTGCGGAAATAGGAAAGCAATACGGCCTGCTCGCCGTCCGTGACCAGCACGTCGCCGAGCGGGTGCCGCACACGGCGGATCCAGCCCATCTGTTCGCCGTAGGCAACGATGCCTTGCGGGTTCATCGGCGTGAGGGTCACGCGATCGGAGTAGGGCAGTTCCTGGAGCAGCGCCTTGCTGAGTTCGAGCTGCGCGAGCAGGTCGTTCTCCGCCATGGCGTGCTTGGGCGTGGCCAGCAGTGCCAGTGCGAGCAGGTTGATCGGATTCACGTCCGCCGCGCGGTTGATGTTCACCTGGATGCGCTCGGCCAGGTCGTCCACCACGCTGCTCATCCATTCCGGCTTCACGTCGGGGTCGGCGGTCGTCGCACGCCAGTCGGGCGCCGCTTCGTCGAGGACGGGCGTGAGCAGGATCGGCTCGCCGAAGTTCAGCGTGACATGGCCGTAGCGCTGGCGCAGTACCTTGAGCCCGCGAAGCAGGCCCAGCAGGGATTCCTTTTCCTTCGGCTTGCCGGAGAGTTCGCCAATGTACGACTTGCCTTCCATCAGCTTCTCGTAGCCGATGTACACAGGCTGGAACAGTACGGGGCGGCGCGGCGCGCGGAGGAAGGCGCGCACCGTCATCGCCAGCATGCCGGCACGCGGCGCGAGCAGCCGGCCGGTGCGCGAGCGGCCGCCCTCGATGAAGTACTCCAGCGGCACGCCGCGATCCACGAGCTGTGCGAGGTATTCGTTGAACACGACCGAATACAACGCGTTGCCCTTGAAGCTGCGGCGCAGGAAGAACGCGCCGCCGCGGCGGAGGATCGGGCCCACCACGGGTAGGTTGAGGTTCACGCCCGCCGCGATGTGCGGCGGCACCACGCCTGAATGGTGCAGCTGGTAGGACAGCAGCAGGTAGTCGGTGTGGCTGCGGTGGCATGGCACGTACACCACTTCATGGCCAGGCGCCGCCGCGCGCGCCTTGTCGAAGTGGTGCATGGCGATGCCGTCGTACAGCTTGTTCCAGAAGTTCGACAGCAGGAACGACGTGGACCGCACGACGGGATGCGAATAGTCCGCCGCGATCTCGACGGCGAAGTCGCGCGCGCGGCGCTGCGCTTTCGCCAGCGTGATGTTTTCCTTGCTTGCCGTGGCGGCGATGGCGTCGCGTACGGGCTGCGTATTGAGCACGGCGTCCACTACCGTGCGCCGGTGCGACAGGTCGGGGCCGATCACCGCGGCGCGAATGCGGCGGAAGTGCGTACGCAACACGCGCGCGATCTTCCGCGTGAGCCGCTCGGGCGTGAGGTTGTGCGATTCGTCGAGCACGCTGCGCAGCGACACCGGTGCGGAGAAGTGCACCACCGTGTCGCGACCGTTGAGCAGCAGCGCGAGCATGCGCCGGAAGCGGCCCACCACCAGCCAGTTTTCCGCGAACAGCACGCTGAACCAGCCGCTCTCCCGGTTGGGCGCGCGCCCGACGTAGATCGATACGGGTACTACCTGGATGTCGCGCGACGGGTCGTCTTCGATCGCGCGAATGAGCTGGCCGATCGGCTCGCGCGGACCGCGCGCGTCGGTGCGGCCGAACAACCATCCATGACGGCGGCTGAGGGAGAACACCGAGCGCCGGCGGCGACCCGGCAGGTCGAGCAACTGCATCGGACTGGGCAGGCCCGCCTCGCGGCAGGCGCGCTCGAGGATCAGCGCGTCGGACGTGCCGTCGCGCTCGATGGCATAGCAGACGGCGGCACCGCTGCCGAGGAGGGCAGCGGGTTCGGCGGGCTCGCGCTTGATGCGAACCCAGGGTTCGAGCATGCGACCCAGCAGCTTGAACCACCAGGGTGAACGGGCGACGTGGACGTGCGGATCCGCACTCATCTGCAATTCGGACATTCCGGGATTGTAAGGCCTCAACGGCCCTTGGCGTCCGCCACCGGGGCACCGGGCATGCGTGCCTGGGGCGGGCTGGCGCTGGATGCCGGGGCGGGCGCGCTGGAAGCAGGGGCCGGCGGCGCCAGTCGCGCATGCTCGTCGCGCACGCGCTGGAGCAGGTCGCTGTCATACCAACGGCCATCCAGGAGTACCAGCGTGGCGTCGGTCTGGATGGGCTTGTCCAGCAGCGTGTAGGTGATCTTCACGTGCGCCGACCCGCCGTTGCTCTCGATCGTGTCGATGCTCACGGAGTCGAAGCTCTTGTCGATCGACAGGCCGTAGACCTCGAGCAGGCGCTTGAATCCCAGCCACGCCGTGGACCAGGTGGCCATGGATTTGTCGAAGTCCATGGCGTGCAGGGCCTCGGGCGTGGAGAGCCCCGCCTTCCGCGCCGTGTCCACGACGATGCCGATGGCTTCCTTCGCCTTCGCCTGGTCGCCCCAGGGCACGGTCTGCGTCCACGGACCGACCACGTTCACCGCTTCGCGCAGTTGCCGCTTCTGCGACAGCGTGAGGTCTTTCGCCTGATCGATGGCTGTGAGGGCCATCGACTGGCCGATGCCTGCGATGAGCGGCATCTGGTCCTTGTAGTCGCGGTCGAAACGGACGAGCGTCGGGCGCAGTTCCGCGAACAGCTTTTTCTCGGCGTCCGGCTCGGTGAGCCGCTTCACGCCCGCCTCGAACTTCGCCTTGTCGTCCGGTTCCATGGCCGCCTGCGCGGCGTTCCGGCGCGGCCAGTCGGCCCTGAGCGTGGCAAAGTCCGCCGGCGGCAGCGCGTGCTTCCAGAACAGGTCGAACTTGCCGTCGCGCAGCAACGCGAGCGACTCCCGCGCGGCGTCCTCGGGGGAACCGCCGCCGGGTGTTCCGGGTGCTTCCTTCTGCCGGTTGCAGGCGGCCAGCAACACGACGAGCAGGACAAAGGCGAGGCGAAGGGCTGAACGATGGCGGCGCATGGCGGGTCCGGGCGGCGCGGTGGGCGTGGGGGACGTGGAGGATACACGGGGCGGGGAAGGGAACCCGCGGGCGCCAGGACACCGAAAAGAAAAAACCCCGGAGACGCGAGGCCTCACGGGGTTATCCAGCCCGAAGCCGGAAAGGGAAATGGCCTTGCCTGCATTGCTTTTGGCGCCACAGGTTTCGGCGAGAGGAATGATAGTTGGCCGACATTGCTAAAGCAATATGTCAGCTTCCATCATCTAACTCATTGAATTTACTTGTCCCGAAGTGAATCTATCTTCTTCTGGCGTCGTTCCGCGCGGGGCAGCGTGTAGTCATTGTCGAACAATGCGCTCTCCCAGGCACCATAGGTCGGGTTGGGAAAGACGAACCAGCGTTCGCCGATCCAGTCCGTGTAAGGCGCCATGGCCTTTTCCCGACCCTGCGCCGTGTTCCCGAAGACGTTGGCGAAGTCGCCGATCTGGTCGCCGAACTGCATGAGCACGCGGTAATCCTTCGCCACGAGTTGGCGGCGGCAGCCCTTCTCGCTGCCGACCTGCTCACACCCTTCGACGAACGTCCCCAGACCGAGGAAGGAGCCCTTGCCGGCCACGGGAAAACCCGCCGCGCGCAGGTTGGCGAGCGTTGCTTCGTCCAGATCCTTGGCACGGTTCGAGATGTAGATCACCGCGACCCCGTGCTCCGCCGCGAACTTCGTGAACGCCAGCGCCCCCGGCATGGGGCGGGCGATGGCCTCCTTGCACCAGGCGGCCCAGTCCGCTTCATTGAACTCGCCGCCGGCGCGGATCAATCGCGCCTGGTAGGGCGAGTTGTCGAGCACGGTTTCGTCGATGTCGAGGATCACGGCGGGCTTCAGGCCCTTCAGCGAGGCATGCGCCGCACGGTCGTCTTTGGGCAACGCATCCCAGTTGGGATCCTTCTTTGCCTTGAGAAGTTTCTCCTGCGCGTCGCGATAGGTCTGCAGGAAGATGAAATCGTGCTCACTGGCATTTTGCGACCAGGCAACCGCATTGAGGTTGTCGTCGGCCGCCACACCGGCGGCGACCGGCGCCGCGGCTTCCGGCGCGGGGGCAGGAGCGGGTGCGGCGGCGGGCGGCACGTGGGCGCAGCCCGCCAGGGAGAGGGCGACCGCGAGGGCGGCCGGAACGAACTTCAGCATGGAAACCCCTTGGGTGACGCATCGCGCCGAGGGCGGCGATTGTCGGGGCAGTTTACGACACTGTGAAGGCGGTGCGCGCGCTTCCCAGGCCCCCTGCGTCCTGACAGACTGCGCGCTCATCCACGACGGGACCGTCCATGGAAGTCGCCAATTCGCGGACACGCGCCGTGCGCATCGCCAGCTATATCGCGGCCGGGCTCGGCCTGTTCCTCGTTCTTTACCTGCGCCTCCTGCCCGCGCTGCTGGCGGGTCTGCTCGTGTACGAGGTGGTGGTATCGACCGCGCCGCTCATGGGCAGGCGCCTGTCGGGCGACCGCGCACGCATGCTGGCCGTGGCGCTGGTCGGCGTGATCGTGGTGGGGCTTCTCACGCTCCTCGTGCTGGGGGGCATCAGCTTCTTCCGTAACGAGATCGGCAATCCGGAAGACCTCTGGCAGAACCGCCTGATGCCGTTGGTGGAGCGTGCGCGGCAGCAATTGCCGCCGGCCTTGGTCGACCGCCTGCCGGAGAGCGTGGACGCCCTGCGCATCACCGCCATGGACTGGGCGCGTTCGCATGCGGTCACCCTGCAACTGGCCGGCAAGGAAGCGGCGCGCGTCGTTGTGCACATCATCATCGGCCTGGTGCTCGGCGCCATCGTCGCCCTCAGCCGCGCGCGGCCCACGCACCAGGTGGGGCCGTTCGCGGCCGAACTGAGCCTGCGCAGCGCACGCCTGGCCGATGCCTTTCACAACATCGTGTTCGCGCAGATCAAGATATCGCTGTTCAATACGCTATTCACCGCCATCTACCTGCTCGCCGTGCTGCCGATGTTCGGCGTGCACCTGCCGCTGACCAAGACGCTCATCGTCATCACGTTCGTCGTGGGGTTGTTGCCCGTCATCGGCAACCTGCTGTCGAACACGGCCATCACCATTGTCGGCCTCTCCGTTTCGCTCTACGTGGGCCTCGGCGCGCTAGCCTTCCTCATCGTCATCCACAAGTTCGAATACTTCCTCAACGCACGTATCGTCGGCGGACAGATCCGCGCCCGTGCGTGGGAACTGCTGGTGGCGATGCTGCTCTTCGAGGCCGCCTTCGGATTGCCCGGGGTGGTGGCGGCGCCCATCTTCTATGCCTACCTGAAGGCTGAACTCGAAGCCGGGCACTTGATCTAGCGTTCATCCCACGGCTGCTGGAATCGCGCCACCCCAAAGGAGTTCCGGCATGGCTGGCATACCGCAGGACACCCGTACCCTTCGCATCGCCACCTATGTGCTGGCGGCGGTGGCCTTGTGGGCGGTGCTCTGGCTCCACCTCATCTCGGCGCTGCTGGCCGGACTGCTCGTGTACGAGGTGGTGGAGAGCCTCACGCCGCTGATCCGGCGAATCGCGCCGAGCGAGCGGGCCCGGCCCATCGCGGTCGCGCTGGTGACGGCCGTCGTGGTCGGCGTGATCATCCTGCTGGTGGTCGCCACGCTGACCTTCTACCGCCGCGACCTGGGCGACCCGCGCGAGCTATGGGACGAAAAACTCCTGCCGCTGCTCACCAAGGCGCACGAGCAACTGCCGGCGTGGCTGACCACCAACTTGCCCGACAGCTTCGTCGACTTCCGCGAGCAGGGCATGGCCTGGGTGCACGACCATGCCGCCGACCTGCGCCTGGTCGGCACCACGGCCGCGCGGGTATTCGTGCACATCGTGATCGGCCTGGTTCTCGGTGCGATCGTGGCGGTGTCGCACGGAGCCGGCGGCCGCGCCGCGCGGCCCCTCGCGTTCGAACTGTCGACGCGCGCCCGGCGCCTCGCGCATGCGTTCCACAACATCATCTTCGCGCAGCTGAAGATCTCCGCGATCAACACCGCCCTGGCGGCGATCTTCCTGCTCATCGCACTGCCATCATTCGGCGTGCACGTGCCGCTGGCGAAGACGCTGGTGATCGTCACCTTCGTCACCGGACTGCTGCCGGTCGTGGGCAACCTGGTGTCGAACGTGCTCATCACCATCGCCGGCCTGTCCGTATCGCTATGGGTGGGCGTCGCGGCGCTCGGCTTCCTCATCGTCGTGCACAAGCTCGAATACTTCCTCAACGCACGCATTGTCGGCGGCCAGATCCGCGCCCGTACGTGGGAACTGCTGGTAGCGATGCTGGTGTTCGAAGCCGCCTTCGGCCTCGCCGGACTCGTGGCGGCGCCGATCTACTACGCGTACCTCAAGAGCGAGCTCGAGGCCGAGCGATTGATCTGACGGGACTCGGCTAGCCGCCGCCCGCCAGCATCGCGCGGATGCGTGCCATGTGCGTCTCCGCGGTTTCCTTCTTCACTTCGGCATCCGCGTCCGGGTCCTTGCCGTCCCAGTGCAGGTCGTCCTGCGGCAGTTCCTGGAGGAACCGGCTGGGATCGTTGGAGAGGATCTCGCCGTACTTGCGCGATTTTGCCGCAAAAGAAAGCGTCAGCATCTCTTTCGCACGGGTGATGCCGACGTACATCAGCCGCCGTTCCTCGTCCAGGCGGCCTTCATCGATCGCGCCCTCGTGGGGCAGCGTGCCGTCCTCGCAGCCGACGATGAAGACGAAGCGGAATTCCAGGCCCTTGGCCGAATGCAGCGTCATCATGCGCAATGCGTTGCCGGGGTCGTCGCGATCGGCATGGCTCAGCAGCGCGAGTTGCGCCGCGATGTCGCCGGTGCGGCCTCCGTCCTTGCCCATGGCCCGGAACCAGTCGATCAGTTCGCGCAGATTGCCCAGGCGGCGCTCGCGCAGCGCCTCGTCGGGGGTGGACGCCGCGATGTGCGCGCCATACCCGGACTTCTCGATCACGGAGTTCACCAGGTCCGCCGCGCTCTCGTGCACGGCATGGCTGCGCAGCTCGTCCATCAGGCGGGCGAACCCCGCCAGCGCCGATGCGGCCCGCGGTGCGATGTTCTTCAGCGCGGCGTCGCTGCGCGCGGCATCGAGCAGGGACGCATTGCGCGACTGCGCGATCTGCCCGAGCTTCTCCAGCGAGGTGGCGCCGATCTCGCGCTTGGGCACGTTCACCACGCGCAGGAAGGCCGCGTCGTCGGTGGGGTTCGTGAGCAGGCGCAGGTAGCAGAGGATGTCCTTTACCTCCGCGCGGTCGAGGAACGACAGCGCACCGCTCAGGTGGTACGGCACGCGCGCCAGGCGCAACGCCTTTTCGAGCGCGCGGGCCTGGAAATTGCCACGATAGAGGATGCAGAAGTCGTCCCAGCGGACACCCTTGTCCTTGTATTTCTCGTGCAGGTTGAACGCGATGGCGGCGATTCGCTCGGCCTCGTGGTCGTTGTCCTTGCATTCCAGCACGCGTATGGGCGGACCTTCGAGATGGTCGCTCCAGAGCTTCTTCTCGTGCACGTGCGGGTTGTTGGCGATCAGGTGGTTCGCGGCGCGCAGGATGCGCTTCGCGCAGCGATAGTTCTGCTCGAGCTTGATGACCCGCAACTGGGGAAAGTCGCGGCCGAGCTGGTCGATGTTCTCGGGGTTCGCGCCGCGCCAGGCGTAGATGCTCTGGTCGTCGTCGCCCACGCAGGTGAACCGCGCCTTCGGACCCGCGATGGCCTTCAGCAGGCGGTACTGGGCGTCGTTGGTGTCCTGGTATTCGTCGACCAGGAGGTAGCGCAGGCGCTCCTGCCAGATGGCGCGCGCATCGTCATCCGTTTCAAGGATACGCAGCGGCAGGCGAATGAGGTCGTCGAAGTCCACGGCGTTGAAGGCCGCGAGGCGCTGCTGGTAGAGGTCGTAGATCGTGGCGGCTTCGATCTCGCGTGGGCTGCGCGCGGAAGCCATCGCTTCCTCCGGCGTCATGCCGGCGTTCTTGGCGCGGCCGACGAGATTGCGGATGCCCTGGATCACTTCGGGCTTAACGCCTTTCGGCGACAGCTCCTTGATCATGTTGGCGCTGTCGTCGGCGTCGAGCACGGAGAAGCCGCGGCGCAGGCGCGCGCGATCGTGCTCGATCTGGAGGAATTTCAGGCCGAGCGCGTGGAAGGTGCACACCGTGAGCGCCTTCGCGGCGTCGTCGGAGATCAGGCGTCCGACGCGCTCCCGCATTTCCTTCGCTGCCTTGTTCGTGAAGGTGATGGCGGCGATCTTCTCGGCCGCGAGATGACGGCGCGAAATGAGGTGCGAGATTTTCTCGGTGATGACGCGGGTCTTGCCGGAACCGGCGCCGGCCAGCACCAGGAGGGGGCCGTCGCAATACTCGACGGCCGCGTGTTGTTGGGGGTTGAGCATGGGATCGACCGGGACGGGCGAGACCGCGCATCTTAGCAGGTGCGGTCCCGCCCAGCCGGGCCGGTCGATCAGGGGGCGTCGATGGCCAGCGCCACCCGCGAGACCCGGCCGTCCAGCCCGCTGTTCCCGTAGTGGACGACCTGGACGTCGTCATTGTTCATGTTCTTCTCGAAGGAGCCGATTTCCACCCGTTCGATGTCGCGTTTGACGATGATGGTTGCCCAGTCGCCGCCGCCGGTGGGGCCCTTGGGGGAGTTGGAGACGAGGATCCGGGATCCCGCCTTCAGGTTGTGCAGCGTGGCCGAACGGGCGCTGTCGTTTTCGCAGCCCTTGACGGGCGAGTCCGACGACGTGAACGACAACAGTGCCGGTTCGCCCGTATAGGGAATGGCGCACACGGCGCTCTTACGGGCGTCGTTGCCCTCCCAGAGAATGAGCCCGCCATGATTCAGCATAGCCGTGTATTCCAAGGCGTCGCCCTGGTGGTAGAAATCGACGGCGATGAAATTGGGTAGCCGGCCCGCCTTGGGGGCGCAATGGCTCTTGATGCGCGTGAGCAGGTCGGTCAGCCGGTTGTCGGCCCGGGCGTGGAGCGTTTCACCCACGCCGTGGAAGTGGTTCATGACGAACAGGCGCGGCCAGGATTTCCCGGGGAAGAAGTCGGTCTGCCGGGTATGCAACGGCACGTCGTCCCAGCGCGAGCGACACGAGAGGTCGTGGGTGAAAATGGTGTCACCCAGGCTCCAGTAATTCTCTACGGTAGCGCGTCTGCCGGACATCACGGTGGCCCTGCCACTCGTCAACGCATAGTCGCCGGCGTTGGCGTCGTTGTCGGTGAAGACGAGGAGGCGCTGGGACGACCGAAACAGTTCGCGAACCGTGGGCCAGTCGCTGCTGTCGGACCATGTGGAAGGGTCGAACGTGGCTCTGGCAAAACCGGGCACCCTGTCCAACTCGGCCTTCAGCATGGTGTACGACACGTAATCTTCGAGGAACAGCGTGACGATGGCCGCGGGATTCCTGGCGAGATGGGGCATGACGTCCTCGTTCAGCACATCGGCGAGTGTACGAATCCCGAGGTTGTTCACGTTCTCGCAGGCGCCGTGGCAAAGGTAGGCGCGGCCGTTGTATTCGTGCAGGTCGAGCATGAGTCCCGCCACGCCATCGGCCAGCTGTGTCTTGATGTCGTAGCCCTGGTTGCGAACGATCGGCGTTACGTAGGCGTAAGCGTTGTGAGTCGTTGTCCAGGTGAGTTCGTTCAGCGGTTTATCCAGTGGTGGGAGTTGCGGCGCATAGGTGTCCTGGGCGAATGCCGGCATGAGCGCCGAAATCGCGAGGCAAAGGGTTGCTGCAAAGGTGGGGGCGATACGGGTAGGCATGATGGGAATCCTTTCTTGGGGAGCGGCGTTCGGCGTCATGCCGAAAAGGCTGGGGATGGCCTTGCCGCGTCCGCATGTTGCCTCAGGCGACGTTGCAGTTCCGCTACGCCGCGGCGCCAATAGCGACGAAGGCGAGGCGGGGTAGCCGCCTTTTTCGCTACCATACGGCCTCACGACAGGACTGAGCCGCATGGCCAAGCTCTATTTCTATTACTCCGCAATGAATGCGGGCAAGACCACGACGCTGCTGCAGAGCGCGCACAACTACCACGAGCGCGGCATGCGCACGGTTATCCTCACGCCGGCGCTGGACGACCGCTACGGCGAAGGCGTGGTGGCGTCGCGCATCGGCCTGCAAGCCCGCGCGACGCGCTTCACCGCGGAAGAGGATATCTACGGCATCGTCGCGCAGGACATCGAGCGTCATGGGCCGCTCCATTGCGTGCTGGTCGACGAAGCCCAGTTCCTGAGCAAGGCGCAGGTGTGGCAGCTCACCGACGTGGTAGACCGCCTGGGTATCCCGGTGCTCGCCTACGGCCTGCGCACCGACTTCCGGGGCGAGTTGTTCGAAGGCAGCAAGTACCTCCTGGCGTGGGCCGACAACCTCGACGAGATCAAGACCATCTGCCACTCGGGCAAGAAGGCGACCATGGTCGTGCGCGTGGACGAGCGCGGCCGGGCCGTGACGCATGGCCCCCAGGTTGAGATCGGGGGCAACGACCGCTATGTCTCGGTGAGCCGAGCCGAGTTCAAGAGCATCACCGGCGGCGACGGCAGGATCGAGTTGCAGCAATCGGTGCTGCCGCTCGACGAGAACGATACCGAAGAAGGAAGCCACGCGTGACCGAGACGACGCCCAACGCCGCCGAATGGCCGCGCCCTTACTGGAAGCCGAGCGATGAGCAGGCCGTACTGCTTTTCTTCGTATTCGGTGCCTTCCCTGAGGATCTCGCCATTCCGGCCGCCCGCTACGGCAGCCCCGGCTTGCCCGAGGGCGTCGAGTTGCAGCGCTTCCAGAACGCCGTGCTGTCGCGTTGGGAGGGTTACCCCCTTTCCGGCGCGCTGGGCGAACTGTTGCGCGAGGACAACGCCGAGGCGTTCAAGGAAGCCAAAGCCGCACCGCATGTCGTCGCCATTCGTGGCCGCTTCCCCGACCGCGACAGGCTCGACTACCTCCGCGACACGCTGGGCGTGGTCGCGGCGTTGACCGACGTCGGCGGCAAGGCCGTGGTCGATCCGCAGATCCTCACGCTCTTCGACGCCGCGGCATGGCGGGAGCACTATCTCGTGCCGGGCGGCGCGCCGCCACGTCACCACGTGCTCATCCTGTGCAGCCCGGAAGAAACCAAGGGACGCTCCTGGATCCGCACACGCGGCATGCGCAAGTTCGGCCGTCCGGACATCAGCCTGACGAACGTGCCCGATAGGGAGATCGACCGTGCGGGCGCGCTGTCGGAACGCTTCGTGGAACTGGGGGCGCTCGGTGCCCACTTCGATGCGGCACAGAGTATCGAAGTCGACGGCGTGGCTGGCGGTCTTGTCGTCGAACTGTCCGGCGACGAGCAAGACCCGCGCTTCAACAACACGCACGCAGAGATGCGCTGGCCCGACTGACGGGGCCGGTCAGCGAACGTATTGTCCTCGCGGGCGTGCCCTTGCCACGACACGCCGTGGAACTGGTTCATCGTGAACAGCGGTCGCCATCCGGGCTTGACGTCGATCTCGGCCTTGGACAGGGGCTGCGTATCTCCCCAGCGGCTGTAGCAGCTGTAGTCGTGCCAGAGGGGCGTCCTACCCAGGCTCCAGTAGTTTTCTACGGTGAAGTCCTCGCTCGGCATGATCGTCACGGCGCCGCCGCGTGTCATGAGGACACCGCTCTGGTCGCGATTGAGGCTGAAGATCAGGATGCGTCGCCCGCTCTGCACGATGTCCGCGTAAGTCGGCCACGCCGGCGTCGACCAGCTGAACGGGTCGAACGTCGTACCCACCAGGTTCGGAGCCCGGTCGAGTTCCGCGATGAGCTGGCGGCGCTGGTGAACGCGTTGTGTGTCGCGACCCAGCTGTAGCGGTCGAAAGGCAGATCCATGTCCACGGGCGCTTGCGCCGGCGCCGTGTCGGCGAGCCATGCGGCGGCGAGCAGGGTCGCCGCTCGTATCACTGAGGGGAGTGGCTTCATGGCGCGTACTTCCTTGTCGGGGAAGCCGCAGTCTAGGAGCGCGCGTCCACGTGGCGCCGTAGGGTTATGCCGTCGCACGCTGTAGTCGTCGGCAGGTTCGCGCGCTCGTACCCATGGACTCGTCCCACAGCGGTAGTAGGAGTTATCCAGTGCCCGACATCCCGGACCACGGACAGACCGCGGGTGTCACCGCGTCTAATCTCGTTGTCCCTTCCACGCCAAGGAATGCCATTGGACATGCTCCCGCCGCAGGCGCCCCCTGCGCACGTCACCCACGCCAATGAGGCTCCCGTCGCGGCGCTCCAGCGCATGCAGGAGACGCAGGCCTGGCTCGTCAGCCAGAAAGATGCGCTTCCCGACACGCCTTCCCTCGTCGATGCCAGCGAGTCGTTCCTCGCCGACCTGGATGCGTTCTGGGAAGCCCCTGTCGAGCACGTACCCGGAAGGGCGTTCGTGCCGCGACGCCATGCCCTTGCCTTGCGCCTTGCACAAGCCGCTCGCGACGACGCATCGATGCGGCGGAACGACGGCACGCTTGCGGACGATGCCGCCGAGACGATCGCACTGGTGACCGGACATGCCGGCGATGGTCCGTTGCCCGGTGATGTGCACGCTCGGGAACTCTTCGTCGGCGGCGTGCCGCACGCGGGTGCGCTCGTCCTCGATAGCGATCGCGATCCGGGCCGTGTGTTGCTCTTTACCGTCGACGCCGGTTGGAAGGTGTTCCGTTCGTTCGACGAGCTGTATCGCGACGTCGAACTCGATTTCCGTGGCGACGTGGATCCCGAGGGCCTGCCGGACACGCGTCTGCCCGATGCTCGCGCCATCGACGGTAATGTGTTCGATGCGCTGGCCAGGCGACTCGTGGCGGATATGCGCGAGCGGGTGGTGGCGTCATTCGATGGAGACGGTAGCGTCGTGCCGCTGCAGGACCGTCTCCACGCCGCACTGGATCTTCCCGCAATCGTGGACGTTCACGCGATCGTTCGGCGGCGGGACCTTGCCCTGGCCGCCAAGATGGACGAGGAACGCCTCGACAGGCAGCCGGCACGTGTGCGCGAGCACTGGCACCAGGCGGCCACGGCCTACCGCGATGCCTGGCGCCGGGAGCGCGACGGCATCGCCGTGCCGTCGCTGGCGTGGTTTGCCGATACGGCGCTGTGGATGGCATTGCGCGAACGCGGTATCGATGTACCGCCGCATGAGATTGGCGTGCGCCTTACGCGTCGCGTCGCCGAGAATCCGGTAGCGACCCTCCTTTCGGGCTTCCCGTACGAGGAACTCCCGCTGGTCGCGCTGGCGTACCGGAACATCGGCAACCTGGCGACCGAGCACCTGCAGGTGATTCGCGAAGACGGCTCGGTACATGACGCCGTGCCCGCCGAAACCATCCGCGAGGTCGTTCGCGAACTCGATCTGCCCACCCGCTATGCCCGACACCTGGACGACACGCTGGGTCATTCGGCCGAGGGCAGGGAGCGGCGCGCGTCGCATCACGCGCTGCAGTCCGCGCGCATGCGCTTCGAGGCGGCCGACGCGCGCCTTGTTTACTTCGATCCCAACGAGCCACGTTCCTTCCAGGACGATCACCGGGAGCGTGGCTTCCAGTGGGTGCAGGCGGTACTCGACGAGCCCTCGCCGGCTGCGCGACGGAAGGTCGAAGGGCATGAGATCGTCGTCCACCAGCTCACGTACAAGGGCGCACCGCTGGCGGGTGTCTTCCTGGTCTCCGCACGCCAGCGCCAAGCGGTGCACCGCGTGGTGCTCTATACGCCGGACGCACCGGATGGCATCGTCTTCCGCGAGTTCGGCGATCGCGCGGAACTGACGCGCGATTTCCTCCTCGATCCTCGTTTCGAGGGCTACCTGCTCGATCGCCTTCCGGTGGACTTCGCCGCGTTCGACAGTACGGGGGCGCGGCACTTCGCCACGCCTGCGTTGAATGGCGGGCGCGACTGGAAATGGGTATTCAATCTCGCCGAATGCAACCCGCGCAGTAGCTGCACGCAGCTCACGGAGCGCTTCCAGGAGCGCGAAGTGACGGGCTCATTCCTCGACGCGGATTACGACTTCGCGTTGCAGCTCGCCAAGCGCAACGCCGCCGACCTGGCCCGCACGACCGCTCGCGCGGACTGGGACAGCGTTTTCGACGTGTGGGGCTGGAACGTGCCGTTCCAACTTGTGAAGGAGTTTGTGGCAGGCACGGTGAAGAGCCTGCCGCACGCGGCACAGTCGGGCTGGCGGTTCTACGACCACGTGAAGGCGGGTGAAGGCACGGGAGCCTTCCTTGCGTTCGTGGAAGGCTATACGGCAGGACTGAGCCTGCTGCCCCTGTACACGCAGGTACCAGCATCGGTGGGTGCGCACATGCGCGCGGCACCCGGCTCGCGCACGCTCCTTCCGACGCGACGCGCGCTGCCCGCGCCCGACACGCTTTTCGAGAAGCGCTTCATGGCCCGTGGCGTGACCGTGCCTTCGGGAAGGGCACCGGCGTCGGGTGTGTATACGATCGATGGAAACCGCTACATCCGTCAGGGCGGTGCGATGTACAACGTGCGCTTCGACTCCGACATCGCCGGCTGGCGGCTCGGCCGGCCCGGCGCACTCGATGCGCGCGTCTCCGGGCCGGCGATCGAGCGGTTTGCCGATGGCCGCTGGCACTTCCGAAACGTCGGGTTGCGCGGAGGGTCGGGGCGCGGGTCGGCCCTGGCCGTGATGATGGTCGAAGTGAAGGACATCCTCGACGACGCGAATCGTCTGCATCCGGATGTGGCCGCGCTGACCGATTCGCAGCGGATCGTGCTGATAAGCGAATTGCGTAGGCGCCTCGTCCTGAGCGAATTCGTCGCCACCTTGCGCGCGCAGGTCCAGCAAAGGGCGAACCCGCTCCTCGCCACCACGTCGCCACAGCAGCGGGCATGGGACGCGGCGCTTGCCGCCGCTCGCGCCACGTCACCCGCCGCCCCGCCGTTGACGCTTGCCCAGGCGCTGGACATGCCTGAGCGGCCTACTGCCGGAGCCTTCCAACCGTCCACGCAGCCGCCCGCCGGGCCATCGACGTCTTCCGCCCGTCCCGGTCGGGCGCCGGCAACGAGCGCCAAGCATCATCGCGTCGCCATCCGGGACTGGCCCGATGTGGCCTACGTGTACCTGCCGCGCGAAGTACTGGCGCGACAAATGAACCAGGGCACGATCACATTGCCGCAACTCCGCTCGGCGAACGGGGTGCACGGCGTTGTCTTGACCACGCTGCCGCCCGAAACGCCCATGAACGCCGCTCCGACGGGGTCCGTTGCGACGTTGCCTCGGACGGGCGGCGCCGATGCGAACGCGACCCTCGGCAGTTCCTTCGGCGGATGGGTCCGCATAGACATGCACATGCTGAGCAGCCGCCGGGCTCGGCAGTCACACTATCCCTATCGTCTGTTCAGGATTCCAAGGACCGGCGAACAAGGGTTCTACCTGCGCGATGTGGTCTCCTCGACCGGTTCTACACCCACGGTGTACGGTGAGAATCCAATCTCGCTGGTGGGTGCCGAGTTCAGCATCGGCCTGCATCCCCAGCCCTGACCCTCAGCGCTGGCAGGCCGGGCAGTAGAACGATGCCCGGCCACCGAGGGTGACCACGCGTATGGCCGCGCCGCATGCCTTGCAAGGCTCACCGGCGCGGCCATACGCATACAGTTCCTGGAAGAAATAGCCCGGTGCGCCATCGGGCGCGAGGAAGTCGCGCAAGGTGGTGCCGCCGCGCTCGATCGCGTAGGCGAGGATGCGCTTCACTTCGGCCGCGAGCTTTGCATAACGGGCGCGCGACACACTGCCCGCCGGCTTGCGAGGATCGATGCCCGCGGCGAACAAGGCTTCGCTCGCATAGATGTTGCCCACACCGACCACGACGGCATTGTCCATCAGGAAGGTCTTCACCGCCGCCGTCCGGCCGCGCGAGACACGCCACAGCACGTCGCCGTCGAATGCGTCGGTGAGCGGTTCGGGCCCTATGCCCTCGAGCAATTCGTGCGTTTCGCCTGGCATCTGCCAGAGCAAGGCGCCAAAGCGGCGGGGGTCGGTGAAGCGCAGCACATCGCCGGAGTCGAACGCGATGTCCACGTGGTCGTGCTTGCCGATGGGTGTATCGGCGGGCAACACGCGGAGCACTCCGGTCATGCCCAGGTGCAACAGCGCGGTACCCGCCCCCGTGCGCAGGAGCAGGTACTTGGCGCGGCGCTCGACATCGTCGACGACCTGCCCCGGCAGGAGCATCGAGATTTCCGGCGGGATCGGCCAGCGCAGATCGGGGCGGCGCAATACGACACCCGTGATGCGGCGGCCCACGACATGGGGGGCGATGCCGCGGCGTGTGGTTTCTACTTCGGGCAGTTCGGGCATGGCGCAAAGATGGGGCGCGGAAGCCGCGCTGGCAAGCCGTACCGCCTTCTCCCCCGTTAGCGCCCGGCCGCTACGGCACGCCGCCGGAGGTCGTCGGCAGCGACGCCGTGCGCGGCGCGCGGGGCAGCGCCTGCGCCGGGACGATGGCGATGCGGTCGCCCACCTTCACGTAGCGTTGCTTGCCGAGTGCCGTCATGTCGCCGAACTCCAGGCGAATGTCGTCGAGCACAAGCACGGCCACCGGCGGCGAAAGGCCTATCTTCGCCGCGTCGAATTCGGAGGCCGGCCGCCATGAGGCGACGGGCGTGGCGGCGAGCGATGCAAGATCCTCGGCGCGGCCCTCGTCCGCGTGGGCGGTAGCGCTCGTCCAGCGGCCCTCGTTGCGGTCGAAGCGTTGGCCGGGGAGGCCGCGAAGGTCCACTTCGATGTGGCGCACGGCGTCCGGATCGAGGGCCGTGAGCGTGTGCGCCTGGGCATCGGCATCGTCCGCATGCCATTGCCACGCGACGGCGGCCACGAGCGCGGCGACGCATGCGATGCCGGCAAGCCGCGCCTTCACGTCAGCGCCGCCTTCGGCGCCAGGCAATGCCCACCCCCAGGCCGAGCAGCACCAGCGGGAGGGCGACGAGGAAACCGAAGGTCACCAGGTTGAGCCCGTCCTGCGACAGTGAGATCACACGATCGGGCGCGCCGCGCGAAGGAAGGTCGACCAGCACGTCGTCGCCGAGCAGCCAGTCGAGGATGCGTTCACCCAGTGCGCGGTTGCCGCCGTTGCCGACATAGGTGTTCGAGAGGAAGTCGCCGTCGCCGATGACGACGGCGCGCTGTTCGCTTTTCGCGGGGCTGGGCGACAGGCGGTTCAATGCGAAGCCGAAGTCCAGCGGGCCTTTCAGTTCACCCGCCTCCGGATGGAAGCCGATGGTGGACGGCTTGTCGTTGTCGATGCCGCCGAAGGCCGTCCAGCTGCGCTCGCCCGAGCGCAGGAAAGGCACCACCGCCCAGTCGTGCGCAGAGACCTGCGCGAGGGCGGACACCTGTGGGAAGAGCGTGGTGTCGCGGAAGGCGCGCGTGATCGCATGGAACGGATAGTCGCCGAGCACGACGATGCGCGGATCGCTCACGTTGAGCGTGCTGCCTTGACCGTCGACGAGCACGCCCGGCAACACGCGAATGCCGAGTACGTCCGCCAGGGAGCCGGTGCCGAGGTCGTCGTTGCCCGGTTCGGTCAGCCACAGCAGGTTGCCGCCGGCACGTACGTAGTCGACCAGCGCCGCGACGCTCGCCGCAGGCAGCGGTGCGGCGGGACTGGCGAGCACGACCAGGTCGGTGTGCTCCGGCACGCCGCGGGTCTGGCTGAAATTCAGCGGTACCGCGCGGATGCCGCGGCGTTCCACCTGGCTCATGAAGGTGCCCAGGTCGGCGTTCGCGCGCCCGTCCGCCTGCCGCTCGCCGTCGCCCGTGACGAACGCGACGATGCGTTGCCCGCCGCGCGCCAACCGCTCGAGCGCGTTCGACAGGTTGCGCTCGTTGATGGGACTTTCCACGCGCTCCTCGCGCCCCGCATAGCGCACCAGCAATGCGCCGTCACCGGAAATACCGAGCTGGCGCGACGCCGCGGGATCGAGGTCGGGATCGACGAAGGAAAGGTGCAAGTCCTTCTTTTCCCGCACGTAGCGTTCCATCACCGCGGCGATCTGTTCGCGCAGTGGGCCCGTGGGGGAGATGTAACCGACGACGTCGACCGGGCCGCGGAGCTTCTCCAGCACCGCGACGCTTTCGGGAGCGAGGCTGGCGCGTGCGCCGCGCGTCCAGTCGTACGTCCACGCGTGGCGCGAACTGAGGAAGCCGATGCATCCGGTCGCGACGACGAGCCCGATGATGACGAACCAGCGGTCGAAGCGGCGCATCACTGGCGCTCCCGGTCGGCGCCGAGACGGCGTATGGCGAGGGACAGCGCCAGCGCGATCGCGAGGGCAAACCATGCGAGGTCGCTAGTGACGACAAGGCCGCGCAGGAGGTTCTGCAGGTGCGTGGCCATGGTCAGCCATTCCAGGAAGCCACCGCTCACGCCGGCCGCCTGGGCGCCGCGGTCGATGGTCCAGAGGACGAGCGTCACGATGAGCGCCATCGCCGCCGCGATGGCGGGAAACGAGGTGGCGGCGGAGCAGGCAAGCCCGATGGCTGCCAGCGTGGCGAGCAACAGTGCCGTACCCAGCGTGGCGGCGGCGAGCTTGCCCCAGTCGGCGGTGGACTCCGCCCCGACGACCAGCGGCATGGCCAGGGTCGCCAGCAGCCACAAGCCGAGCCAGACGAGCACCGCGAGGTATTTCCCGATCACGATGTGCCAAGGCGCGAGGCCCGTCGAGGCGAGCAGCGCGAGCGTGCCGCTGCGGCGCTCCCCGGCGAGTTGGGTCATTGTCATCAGCGGCACGACGAGGAAGGCCAGCTTCGCCAGTTCCGCGAGCAGCGGAATCGCCACGAGGTCGGTGAAGCCGGGCGCGTCCGCCACGGCGGCCAGCTTCACCTGCGCCCCCAGGAACTGACCGAGGCCGAGGATGAAGGTCCAGGCCAGCCAGGCGATGGTGAGGGCTGCCAGCGCCCAGGCCAGCGGGCGTACGGCGAGCCGGCGGAGTTCCAGGCGGGCGACGGCGAGGGTGCTCATGCGGCCGGCCCCGTAGCGATGGCGAAGAACGTGGCTTCGAGGGCGGCGCCGCCTTCGTCACCACGCAACGGCGCATCGTGACGCAGCCGGCCCTCATGGAGGATGGCGACGCGATCGCACACGGCGACCACCTCGGCCAGCACATGCGTGGAAAGGATCACCGCCGCGCCGGCGGCGGCACGCTCGCGGATCAGCCTGCGCAACTCGCCGACCTGTACCGGATCCAGCGCGTTCGCCGGTTCGTCGAGAATGATGAGGGCCGGCTCGTGCACCAGGGCACAGGCCAGGCCCAGCCGCTGGCGCTGGCCCTGCGACAGCACGCCAGCCAGCCGCCGGCGCAGGTCGCCCAGCCGTAAGCGTTCGATAATGGCCTCTGCAGCCCGGCGCGCGGCCGGCCTGGCTGCGCCGCGCAGCCGCGAGAAAGCCACGAGGTGCTCCTCGACGGACAGTTCCGGCCACGATGGTGCGTTCTCGGGAAGCCACCCGATCAATCGCCGGGCTATGCGCGGGTGGGCCACGAAGTCTTCGCCGGCGAGGAGGATGCGACCCGTATCGGGCCGTAAGGCGCCGGCGAGCATGGCCAGCGAGGTCGATTTGCCGGCACCATTGACCCCCAGGAGGCCCATGACTTCACCGGCGTTCAGGGAAAACGAGACGTCGGCGACAACCGCGCGCCCCGCCCGGCGCCGGGAAAGCCCCTCGATATTCAGCAAAGGCCCCCGGTTCATGCTGCTACGTCGCCCATCGACGGCCTACGCCGGTTATCGTGATCCGATCGTGCGCGGCTGCGTTGATCTGGCTGAACGTGGGGGATGGATGTCATCGGGCGATTGTGCTCAATGGCCTCTCGATCCCACAACAGCCCTCTTCACAATTTGCCGATATCCATGCTGGTGGGTATGGCGCCCGCTCGTTAGACTGGCCATGCAAGACCCCCTAACTATCCTTGCGGTAACGACTCGATGCTCGACACCTTGCTCGATTTCCTGGCCAACGGACTCTCCCGCGCAAGCTGGGGCGAGATGCTGGTTTACCTGCTGGTGGTCACGCAGCTCACCATCTTCACGGTGACGCTCTACTACCATCGCAGCGCCACCCACCGCGGTGTGGATTTCCACTGGACGCTCAACGGCTTCTTCCGCTTCTGGGGATGGTTGACGACGGGCATGGTGGTGAAGGAGTGGGTCGCCATCCACCGCAAGCACCACGCCAAGGTCGAGACGGAAGAAGATCCGCACAGCCCGCAGGTGTACGGCATCAAGAAGGTCTTCCTCGACGGCGTCGCGCTTTATCGCGAAGCCAGCTACAACAAGGCGGACATGGAGAAGTACGGCCGCGGCACGCCGGACGACTGGTTCGAGCGCACGCTGTTCGGCCGTCACCCGTACTGGGGCCCGACGCTGATGGCGATCATCAACATCTCGCTGTTCGGCGTGATCGGCCTCGCGATCTGGGCCATCCAGATGGTGTGGATCCCGTTCTGGGCCGCCGGCTTCGTCAACGGCATCGGCCACTGGTGGGGCTACCGCAACTTCGAAAGCTCCGACACCGCGACCAACATCTCGCCGTGGGGCTTCTGGATCGGCGGCGAAGAACTGCACAACAACCACCACGCATTTCCCAGCTCGGCGAAGTTCGCCCTGCGCAAGTGGGAATTCGACATCGGTTGGGCGGCTATCTGCGGCCTGCGCTTCCTGCGCCTGGCCAAGGTGCTGCGCGTGGCGCCCACGCTCAACATCCGTCCGAACGTGCACCTGCCCGATGCCGAGACGCTCAAGGGCGTGCTGACGCTGCGCTTCCAGGCCACCACCGACTACTACCGCAATGTCATCCTCCCGACGATGCGCGAGGAAATGGGCCAGGCCGGCGACAGCATCAAGTCCGTGCCGCGCCGCCTGCGTCGCGCCCTGGCCGATGGCGGCCGCTGGCTCGACAACGACGCCCGCGAACGCCTGCAGGCCGCAATCGCCAACCGTCCGGCGCTCAAGACGGTCTGCGACTTCCGCGCGCGTCTCGTCGCATTGATGGAAGAGCGTGGCGCGGAGAAGTCGCTCAAGGCGCTCCAGCAGTGGATCGTCGAGGCGGAACAGAGCGGCATCCGCTCGCTCCAGCAGTTCGCCCAGCGCCTGAAGGGTTATTCGGCCGTCGGCGCGTAACGCACAGCGACCCCGGAAAGCAAAAACCCGCCGTCGAAAGACGGCGGGTTTTTTGTTGCCTGTGGGAGCCGGCTATTGTGGGAGCCGGCTATGCCGGCGATCCCGCGGCAGCGGGCAAGCCGGCCTCGGCACCCACCGCCGCTGAAGCGGCTCCGCGCCAGGCAAAAAAAACCCGCCGTAAGGCGGGTTTTTCCAAAGATCCGAAGCGGCGAGCGCTTACTTGATCTTGCCTTCCTTGTATTCCACGTGCTTCCGGACGACGGGATCGTACTTCATGAAGACCATCTTTTCCGGGGTGTTCTTCTTGTTCTTCGTGGTCGTGTAGAAGTGACCGGTGCCCGCGGTGGAAATCAGGCGGTGCTTATCGCGCTTGCTTGCCATGGTTCGATCTCCTTAGATCTTTTCGCCGCGGGAACGGAGGTCGGCCAGCACAGCCTCGATGCCGTTCTTGTCGATGGTGCGCAGCGCGTGGTTGGAAACGCGGAGCTTCACCCAGCGGTTCTCGCTGGCGACCCAGAAGCGGCGCTCGTGCAGGTTCGGCAGCCAGCGGCGGCGGGTCTTGTTGTTCGCGTGCGAGACGTTGTTGCCGCTCTGCACGCCCTTGTTGGTGACTTGGCATCTACGGGCCATGGGGCCTCCTTATAGATTCGTTGGACCGCCCTTTGGCCAGGACGGCATCGGCCCAGCGGCGCGCCGTTCGACCGGCTGCCACGCGATGGCTGGAGGGTGGTGCGCTTCCGCCCGTGTAAGTCCGCATCGCGTAACGGACTTTCCCGACGTATCGGGCTGGCATAGGGAAGCCGGGCATTCTCTCAGAAGCCCGGGTCCTCGCGCAAGCCGGACTGTGCGGGGCGCCGGGTTGTGTGAAACAATCCCCGCTTTCGTGCCAGCGGCACGCAATCAGCCCACACGACGCCTTTTCGAGGACTACGCAATGGCAGAAATCACCGCCAACGGCCAGGCCGGCCAGCCGCAGCTCGTGCTGCAGAAGATTTATGTGAAGGACGCCTCCTTCGAAGCCCCGAACGCCCCCCAGGTGTTCCAGGAAATGGGCGAGACCGAAGCCCAGCCGCAGGTCCAGCTCAACCTGGGCCACAAGGCCGTCGACCTCGGCAACGACCTCTTCGAGGTGGTGCTGAGCCTCACGCTCACCTGCAACCTGGGCGAGCGCACCGCCTACCTCGCCGAAGTCCACCAGGCCGGCATCTTCGGCATCGCCGGTTTTTCGGGCGAAGACCGCGACGGCATCCTCGGCTCGTACTGCCCGAACCTCCTGTTCCCGTATGCGCGCCAGATGGTCTCTTCGATGGTCCAGGAAGGCGGCTTCCCGCCGTTCCTGCTCCAGCCGATCAACTTCGACGCCCTCTACGCCGAACAGCAGCGCCAGCAGCTTGAAGGCGCAGGTGCCCATTCGCTCAACAGCTGAGCCATGAGCGCCACCTCCCGACCCACCGTCGCCGTCCTCGGCGCCGGGTCATGGGGCACCGCGCTGGCAGCCCTGCTGGCGCGCAACGACGTCCCCACGCGCCTGTGGGGGCGCGACGCGGACGCGCTCGCGGCCATGGCCGCGACGCGCCGCAACCTGCGCTACCTGCCCGATCTCGACCTTCCGCCGGAACTGGTCTACGAGGCCGACCTCGCAGCCGTGCTGCGCGGTGCCGGCATCGTCCTGCTGGTGGTGCCCAGCCACGCCTTCGCGGCGATGCTCGACCAGATCGTGCCCCTGCTCGACGCCGACGCCCGGGTTTCCTGGGCCACGAAGGGCTTCGAGACCGGCACGGGACGCTTCCTGCACGAGCTGGTGAACGAGAAGCTGCCGGGCCGCCCGGCGGCCGTCGTCACGGGCCCGTCCTTCGCGCGCGAAGTCACGGCCGGCCTGCCCAGTGCCGTGACCGTGCATGCCACGGACGAGGCATTCGGCAAGGAACTGGCCGTGCTGCTGCATGCGCCGAACTTCCGCGCCTATACCGGTAACGACATCCTGGGCGCCGAGCTTGGGGGCGCCATGAAGAACGTGCTGGCGGTAGCCACTGGCGTCGCCGACGGCATGGAGCTCGGGTTGAACGCCCGGGCCGGCCTCATCACCCGCGGCATGAACGAGATGCTGCGGCTCGGCGTGGCGCTGGGCGCACGGGCGGAAACCCTCATGGGCCTCGCCGGTCTCGGCGACCTCGTGCTCACCTGTACGGGCGATCTCTCGCGCAACCGCCGCCTGGGGCTCGCGCTCGGTCGGGGTATTCCGTTGCCCGAGGCCATCCGGCAGATCGGCCAGGTGGTCGAAAGCGTGGTCACGGCCGACGAAGTGGCCCGCCTGGCAGGCTTCCACGGCCTCGACCTGCCGATCTCGGCCGGGGTGCGAGCCGTGCTCCACGGCGAAGTCACGCCGGAGGAAGCCCTGCGCACGCTGATGAGCCGTGAGCAGAAGGCCGAATATCCAGTGGATCTCTTCCCCCAGCGCGGTTGAGCGTAGCCGTGCGGCGCCTCTCCGCTGCCTGAACCGGCCCGATCCACCGGGTAAAAAGTCCTACGGGTAACGCCTCCGGGCTTTGCTAAGCTTCCTGTTTTGGTCGCGCGGGCAGGATCGCTACGGATGCATCAACCGGACGACAAGCGCAGGCGAGACGACGCCGTGGACTCGCTGCCGCAGGCATGGCAGCGGGCCATGGGTGGCGGCGCTCGGGCAGTCGCGGCGGAACGCGCCGTCCTCGGTTTCTTCCTCGAAGGCGTGAACGACGACCACGAACCGGCGGCACACCTCGACGTTGCCCCGGTCCTGCTGACGGTCGCCGCGGACGGCCGCTTTTCACGTCCGCTGCCGCTGGATAGCCGGCACTTGCCCGAGGCCACGCTCAGCGCCGTGGAAAAGCGCCTCGCGGCCACCGTGCTGGGCCTTCCCCAGACGCTACGGAAAAGCCGCAGCTATGCGCGGTTCACCGGTGAACTGGGCGACCAGCTCCTGGCCGAGATCCTCGATGGCGCACCCTGCTTTTTCGGCGGGGTGGCCGGCTTGCAGCTGTCGCGCGGCAAACCGCAGCCCCTGCGTTGGCGCTGGAACCTCGAAAAGGACGGCGGCCAGAAGTTGCTGCCCGATGTGCCCGCAAGCCAGCGCCTGTTCCGCGTGGGCTCGTTGTGGTTTCTCGATGCCGAACACGCCGAAGTCGGCCTGCTGGAGGGCGAGCCGGAAGAAAGCGCCTGGCTCGACCTGCCGCCGCTGCCTCCGGAAAGCACCGCCACTTTCCGTGCGGGATTGGAAACCGCGCGCATGGGACCTCGCGTCCCGGCGCCCCAGGTATTCGGCGAAGTGCGCCGTGCCGAGGTGTCCCCGCGACCGGTCCTGGTGCTGCACGCGCTGACCCGCCATGCGCGGCTCGCGGCCGGCACGCCGCCGCTCGCCTATGGACGCCTGGCCTTCGACTATGCCGGTGAGCGGCTGCCGGGACGCGGTGGCGAACCGCTCGTGCGCCGCGTGCGCAACGGCGTGCTGCTCGAGATCACCCGTCGCCGCGCGGAGGAACTGGCCACCATGGAAACCCTCGAAACCGCGGGCCTCAACCCGGCGGTGGACACCGAGGGGCTGCCCTGGGACATGGCCGACACCCTTCCCGACGATGCGTGGCTGTTCCCCGGCAAGGGATACGCGGGCGCACTCGAGGTGAACACGCCGGCCCGTTGGCTCGCCTTGCGGCCCAAGCTGGAAGCCGACGGCTTCCTCCTCGAATACGCCGCAAGCTTTCCCTTCGAAGTCCTGGAAGGGCCGGTGCGCTGGTACGGCCAGGCGAACGAAGACGACGCGGACCGCGCCTTCGATCTGGAAATCGGTATCGAGGTGGAAGGCAAGCGCGTGAACCTGTTGCCCGCGGTGGCGCAGGCGCTGGCCGAACACCAGCTCAGCCTCAGCCCGATGCCGGGCGAGGCCGAGGATTCGGTCTGGTACGCGCCCGTCGACGAGCGGCGCCGCGTGCCGGTGCGACTGAAGGAGTTGCGCGGCCTGCTTGCGCCCCTGGCGGAATACCTCGAAAAACCACGCCAGCAATTGCACCTGCCGAGAGTGCAGGCCGGCCGCCTGGAGGAACTCGCGCAGGCGCTGCCCAGCGGCGGTTCCTTCGAGGCGCCCGAGCGCCTGCGCGGCTTCACCCGCCGTCTGCGCGAGGCCGCCGAGCGCGCCAGCGACGCGGTGCCCGAAGGCCTGCGCGCCGAGCTGCGCGGTTACCAGCGCGACGGCCTGCGCTGGATGAACGCACTGGCCGAAGCCGGCACAGGCGGCGTGCTTGCCGACGACATGGGCCTCGGCAAGACCTTGCAGCTCATCACGCACGTGCTTGCACTGAAGGAAAGCGGCAACCTCACATCGCCCGCGCTCGTCGTCGTACCGACCAGCCTGGTGCCGAACTGGATTTCCGAGGTGGCGCGTTTCGCGCCCGGCCTCACCCTGCTTGCGCTGCACGGGCCGCAGCGCGCGGAAACCTTCGCGCGCATCGCCGAGTACGACGTCATCCTCACGACGTACGCGCTCCTGCCGCGCGACGTCGACACATTGAAGAAGCAGACCTTCTCGCTCGTCGTGCTCGACGAAGCGCAGCAGGTGAAGAATCCCCGCACGCAGGCGCGCCGCGCGCTGCTCACGCTGAAGGTGCCGCGTTGCCTGTGTCTCACCGGCACGCCTCTCGAAAATCATCTCGGCGAACTCTGGTCGCAGATCGATCTCGCGGTGCCGGGTTTGCTCGGCGACGAAGGCGCGTTCCGCAGGCATTACCGCCTGCCGATCGAGAAGCACCAGGACATCGAGTGCCAGGAACGGCTCAATCGCCGCATCGCCCCCTTCATCCTTCGTCGTACGAAGGCACAGGTGGCGTCGGAACTTCCCGCGAAGACGGAAATAACCCGCCGTGTGGTGATGGAACCGAGGCAGCGTGACCTGTACGAAAGCCTGCGACTTTCGCTTGCGGAAGAACTGCGCGAAGTGATCGCACAGCGCGGCATCGCGCACAGCGGCATCGTGGTACTCGACGCGTTGCTCAAGCTCCGCCAGGTCTGCTGCGATCCACGCCTGGTGAAGCTCGAGGCTGCGCGCGGCGTGCGCGAGTCGGCGAAGTTCGAACTGCTGATGGACATGCTGCCGGCGCTGCTGACGGAAGGCCGTCGTGTGCTTCTCTTCAGCCAGTTCACCGAGATGCTGAAGCTCATCGCCGTGGAACTCGATCGCCGTCGTATCAGCTATGTCACGCTCACCGGCGAAACGCGCGATCGCGCCGAGCCCGTGCAACGCTTCCAGGAGGGCGAGGTACCGCTCTTCCTGCTGTCGTTGAAGGCCGGTGGTGTGGGCCTCAACCTCACCAGCGCGGACACGGTCATCCACTACGACCCGTGGTGGAATCCCGCGGCCGAGGCGCAGGCCAGCGACCGCGCGCACCGCATCGGCCAGGACAAGCCGGTGTTCGTCTACCGCCTGATCACGGCCGGCACCGTGGAAGAGCGGATCGAAGAGTTGAAGGCCCGGAAGGCCGAACTCGCCGACGCCGTGCTCGAGGGCGGCGGAAGCCGCGAGCGCCTCAGCTTCGACGAAAGCGACCTCGACGCACTGCTAGCCCCGCCGGCCTGATTTTTGGTTCTTCACGGAAGTCCGGGGACGCTGCCTGCATACATCGGTTCATTCGCCAAGGCGAATGCATGTGTCCAGCGGCTGGCGCCGCTTTCGGCTCGGACGGTGAGGCCAGAGCCTTCGGCGTCCACCCTCGCTGCTCAGACAGGTCCTTCGCGTTCGAAAGGGAGGGGCCGCTTGCGCGGCCCGTGTATCTATATGGCCTACGGCCGCTCTCTTGTGCGGAACTCGCCTCGAGGGTGGACACCGAAGACTCTTCCCAAGACTGAGGCGGCGTGTCCGGAGAGCATCACCGCCGACGACAGAAGCCGCGGCTCGCGGGACATCGTCTCGCCTCGCCAGCCAGTTGGGCCTTTCCTAACTCTGGACGGCTCCTTGTCCGGGCATCGTCGCACGCATCAAGCGCCTCGAGTGCAGGCCACCGCATCGCGCCTGTGGCTCTTCCGCCACTCCACCGCACTGTCCGGAAGAGACCTTGGTGCCCACCCTCGAGGCGAGTTCCGCACAAGAGAGCGGCCGCAGGCCACATAAGTACACGGGCCGCGTCAGCGGCCTTCCTTTTCGAGCGCGGAGGACCTGTCTGAGCAGCGAGGGTGGGCCGCAAGGTCTCCCCGCGAGACGCTCAGGGGTATAGCGCTCTGGCCATACCGGGCCGCAAGAACGCCACGGCAAGCCTGATCGAACCAGCGGCAGGGTGTCATGTCGATGGCTGGCCCGGTCCCCGGGAATGCGTGAAGAACCTGATCTTTATTTGCCCAGCTCGAACATGTGTCGGCTTGGGTCGTCGGTCTTGTAATCCATGGGTCACATATCGTAACTTATAAGTTACGATCGACGCATGTACGAGATCGAACGAAATGAAAGAGAAATTCACCCGATGGGACGCCGTTGATCACCTGCCGTCGGAAGCCGAGCAAACGGCTTACCTCAACGCATGCCTCGAAGACGACCCTGGCGACGGCAGTCTGGTAAGGGCGGCGCTCGGCGATATCGCGCGCGCGCGCGGCATGAGCAGCGTTGCGCGCGCTACGGGTATCTCGCGCGAAGGCCTGTATCGAGCGCTGTCGTCGGACGGCAATCCGGAGTTCGCGACGGTCATGCGCGTCATGCGCGCGCTGGGTGTCCATCTGCGCGTTGCGTGAGGCAACACATCGCTCTGCAAAGAAATTTCGCAAACCCGAAGATCGGGCATGGTTCGTGAGCCCACGGCCCAGTTCGTGAATTGCTGCTCGTACTGCGACGCATGTCACACTTTTAGGCGTCCCGCGGCTGCACTAGCCGGTTCTCAAGACGAGTAACCCTTCCTCAAGTAACGATTTGGCGCGCGCTTAACGGCGTGCCCGACCCGAACGGGCCGGTGCCTAACTTTTGTGGGAGCCAACATGCGAATGAATCGCGTCGTCACCGTGGGCGTGCTTGCCCTGTCGTTACCTCTATTTTCCGTCGCGCGGGCCAGGGTGGGCGAAACCTGTACAAGCGAGTTTCCCGTCCCTCCGCCGTTGGTCCAGACTGGCCTCGGATCGACGCTGGACGAGTTGGTGCACAGCGCCTATCCCATCCAGTGGCGGACGAAGCAGGTCGTCCGGGAAAATTGGATGATCAACTACGGGACCTCGTCTGCGACTGACAAGAAGAACAAAATCATCACTGTAATCAGTGGGCAATCGGTGCCATACACCACGTCGCATTTCGCGCATGAAGTTGGGCACGCCACAAGCAGCTTCTCAGAGAATTTGACCTCTCGCGCAGCCTATGTACGCAGTCGTTGCACCGATGAAGGTTTCGCACTTGGGGTGAACATCGTCGCTCGTCGGACGATTAAACAGTGCGCGGAAGTGGATGTGGGTGTCGTCTCCACGGATGTGCCGTTTTTCACGGAGTGGCACGAGTCCATGGCTGCGAACCCTCCGATCTTGTATGGCGACTTCGGACACGCCTTCTGCGAAAGGAATACTGAGTCGATTTCCGGAAAGAACTATCTCGATTACTACGGCGACTGGTACGACGCACACTACGTGGCCCCACCACCTGATTCGCGAGGATTCGACTCCGGTCCTTTCTTCGACCGCATTGAGTCATTGGCTAACCGTGCAACCGAGGGTCCCAAGGCTTTACGCAATCACTGGCCGGGCGGGGAATCGCTCGTTCAATCCCAAGCTCATAGCAATAGCTATGCGGGTGGTGGCGCGCATCTTGTGGAAGGCATAAGCGTGATCGAGTCGGAGATCAGAGTAAGCCGGGACGATGCACCCCACCTGGTACTCGCGACCATGAAGATCGATGCTCCCTGCATCAGTCTCGAAACAATGCGGGCCCGGTATCCATCGGTCATCATGACCGATGCACCGAGGACAGCTTCGCCAAATGCCTACGCTGCGTGGTCCATTTTTGGCCCCTGGGGGGAAATAGGGTTCGGTTTCTCCTACGTCAATCCCAAGTGCATCTCCAGGGTCACCTTGATCCCGGATGCGTTCCCGCCAGCCCTGTCGCTCTGATTGCCTGAGAGAAAGATGCCCGGCATTGCGCCGGGCATCTTTGGGGGGGTATTCGCAGGCTGGCTCAGCGCCGCAGCGGCGTGCCGCCGGCCTCGACGATCGCCAGTGCGGTGCCGCCGATGAGGCCCGGTTCCGGGTTCATGATGGCCTGCGTGGGCACGGCTTCCATCGTGTCGCGGAAGCGGCCCTTCGCTTCGAAGCGCTCGCGGAAGTGGCCCTTCTGGATCCACGGCAGCAGGATCGGGGTCATGCCGCCGGTGAGGTAGACGCCGTCCCACGCGCCCAGCGTGAGCACGAGGTCGCCCGCCACGCTGCCGAAGATGCCGGCAAACGTTTCGACGGCACGGCCGCACATCGCGCAGGTTTCGTCGGTGGCGCGGCGGGTGATGTCCTCGGGCGTGATGGCCTCGTCGGGCTTCTGACCGGAGATCTCGCAGATCGCGGTGTAGAGGTTCACGAGGCCGGCGCCGCTGATGAGGCGCTCGTTCGACACGCGTCCGTAGCGCAGGTTGAGCACCTTGAGTATCTCGATGTCTTCGGCGCTATGCGCGGCGAAGCCCGCGTGGCCGCCTTCGGTCTGCAGCACGCTGACCTTGTCGCCGCGGATCAGCAGGCCGCCCACGCCGAGGCCGGTGCCGGGGCCGACGACCACGAAGGTCTGTTCTTCCTTGCTGCCGATCTTGGGGATGGGGGAGTTGCCTACCTGTACGAGGTCGACATGGCCCTCGGCGTCCGGCTTGTCGCTCATCAGCATGACCGCCATCGACTGGGCGGCGAAGTCGTTCACGAGGTGGACCCACTCGAGGCCGAGTTCCTTCGTGAGGTTCTTGGCGGAGATGGCCCACGGATTGTTCGTGACCTTCACGGTCTCGCCATTGTCGATGCGGCCCGCGGCGGCAATGATGGCGCGCTGGGCTTGGTGGCCCGTTTCCTTGAAGTACTGCTGCGCGGCCTCGCCGAGGGACGCGTAGTCCTTGACGTGGTAGCGCCGGATGCTTTCCTGAATGAGCGGCGGGTCTTCATCCGGATGAGCGATGCCGAAGCGCACGTTGGTGCCGCCGAGGTCGGCGAGCAGGGTCGGCGCCGGGGCGCTAACGTTGGCCATGTTGAGGAACCTGTCGTGTCACGGAAGCCCGCAAGGGTGCCTCGCGCGGGCGCTGGCGTCTAGTGAAGGCTTACTTCGGGCCGGGCAGGGGCCTACAGAAAGGCGCTCTTCCGGCCGAGGCTTTGACGTAAACGATTACGTCGGCAGAATACCTCATTGCCCGGGGTAGTGGCAGGCATCGCCTGACACACCCGGACCCACGGGAGAGCAGGAAATGGCAGCAGTTCGCCTCGACAAGGTACGCAAGGTGTATCCCAACGGGCATGTGGCCCTGGAGGAGGCGAGTTTCGAAATCGCGGACGGCGAGCTGCTGGTGCTGGTGGGGCCTTCGGGCTGCGGCAAGACCACGTTGCTACGCATGATCGCGGGCCTGGAGTCGATCACCGCCGGCAGCATGCGCATCGGCGACCGCGTTGTGAACGACGTGCCGCCGAAGGACCGCGACATCGCCATGGTCTTCCAGAACTATGCGCTCTATCCGCACATGACCGTGCGCGAGAACCTCGGTTTCGGACTCCGCCTGCGCGGCGTCGCCCGGGACGAGATCGATCGGCGCGTGGCGGTGGCTTCCGACATGCTGGGCTTGAACGAGCGGCTGGAGCACCGTCCGGCGGCGCTTTCGGGTGGCCAGCGCCAGCGCGTGGCACTGGGCCGCGCGCTCGTGCGCGACCCGGCCGTGTTCCTGCTCGACGAGCCGCTGTCGAACCTGGACGCGAAGCTGCGCCTGTCCACTCGCGTGGAAATCGCGCGCATCCACCGCCGCCTCGGCGCGACGATGGTCTACGTCACGCACGACCAGATCGAGGCGATGACGCTGGGCCAGCGCATCGTGGTGCTGAACGGCGGCGTGGTGCAGCAGCTGGACACGCCGATGAACCTCTACAACAAGCCCGCCAACCTCTTCGTGGCGGGTTTCCTCGGCAGTCCGGCCATGAACCTGTTCCACGGCACGCTCCGCCGCACCGACGGGCTGCGGCTGGAAACGGCGGACGGTTCCATGGCCCTCGGCACGCAGGCGCAAGGCCTGGAGGCCTACGTGGACAAGGCGGTCATCGTCGGCGTCCGCCCGGAAGACCTTCTCACCGTCGACGACCACCCGGGCGTGCAGGAGCGCCTGCGCGCGCATGTCGAGGTGGTGGAACCGGTGGGCAACGAGGTGTTCCTGAACATGCGCCATGGCGAGGCCGAACTGGTCGCTCGCGTGCCTCCGCACGCGACGATCCAGCCCGGTACGGACGTGGCGCTCGGTTTCCAGCCGGAGAGGCTGCATTTCTTCGATCCGGAGACGACCGGCCGGATAGCGGCCTGAACCGTCCTCGTTCGCAAGGCGAGGGCCCGACCTGCGACGCCGTGTCCTCCGACCGCCGGGCCATGAGGCGTAAAATGGGCGGATCGCCAACGAACAGGCCCGCCCCATGACCTTTCCCGCCGTCCGAATGCGCCGCATGCGCCGCGACGCGTTCTCCCGCGCGCTGATGCGCGAGACCGTCCTCACCGTGTCCGACCTCATCATGGTGGCCTTCGTGGTCGACGGCGAGGGCGTGCGGCAGCCGGTGCCGTCCATGCCCGGCGTGGATCGCCTTTCCATCGATGAACTGGTGAAGCTGGCGGCGGAGTGCGTCGAGCTCGGCATCCCCGCGCTGGCCCTGTTCCCGTCGGTGGACGCGTCGGTGAAAACCGGGGACGCGCGCGAGGCATGGAATCCCGAGGGTCTCTTCCAGCGCGCCACGCGCGAGCTGAAGCGGCGCTTCCCGGAGCTGGGCCTGATCGGCGACGTGGCGCTCGACCCATACACCACGCACGGCCAGGACGGGCTGATCGACTCCGACGGGTATGTCATGAACGACCCGACCGTCGAGGCGCTCATCAAGATGTCCCTGGCGCAGGCCGAGGCAGGCATGGATTTCGTGGCACCGTCCGACATGATGGACGGCCGCATCGGCGCCATCCGCGAGGCGCTGGAAGACGCGGGTTACATCCACACCCGGATCCTCGCCTATTCCGCGAAGTACGCCTCCAGTTTCTACGGCCCGTTCCGCGATGCGGTGGGTTCGACGGCGAACCTCGGCAAGGGCAACAAGCACACCTACCAGATGGATGTGGGCAACAGCGACGAAGCGCTGCGCGAAGTCGAACTGGATCTCGCGGAGGGTGCCGACGTCGTCATGGTGAAGCCGGGCTTGCCCTATCTGGACATCGTGCGTCGCGTGAAGGACGCCTTCGGCGCGCCGACCTTCGTGTACCAGGTGAGCGGCGAGTACGCGATGATCAAGGCCGCCGCGCAGAACGGCTGGGTGGACGAGAAGGCCGTGGTGATGGAGTCGCTCCTGTCGATGAAGCGCGCCGGTGCCGACGCGATCCTTACCTATTTCGCCGTCGACGTCGCCCGCTGGCTGAAAGCCTGACCGTGAGTGTGGGAAGCGCTTGCACGCTTCCCACACGATTCGCCAAAACCTCGGACGGTCCGCGTGACATAATCCCTGAGACTTATCGGGGAGCCGGGATGGACGGTCATCATTTTCTCGAGACGGCTGTCGTCTTCCTCCTGGCGACAGTGGTCGCCGTACCGCTGACCAAGCGCTTCCGCCTCGGTGCCGTCCTCGGTTACCTGCTCGCCGGCGTGGTCATCGGCCCGTCCGTGCTGGGCCTGGTCAGCGATACGGAAGGCGTCGCCACGATCTCCGATTTCGGCGTCGTGCTGATGCTGTTCGTCATCGGCCTCGAACTTTCCCCGTCGCGGCTCTGGGTCATGCGCCGCGCGGTGTTCGGTACCGGCAGCCTGCAGGTGCTCGCCTGCGCCGCGGCGCTCGGTTCGATCGGCTATTTCCTGTTCGGTCTCACCTGGAAGGCCGCCGTGATCGTCGGCGGCAGCCTGGCGCTTTCCTCCACGGCGTTCGGATTGCAGATCCTTGCCGAGCGCAAGGAAGCCGGTACCGTCTATGGCCGCCAGGCCTTCGCGATCCTGCTGTTCCAGGACCTCGCCGCGATTCCGCTGATTGCCGCGGTGCCTTTGCTGGGCGGGGCGATCGCTCGGGACGCGCACGCGCCCGACCTCATCACTGTGGTTCGGGTGGTCGGCACCATCCTTGCCGTGATCGTCGGCGGACGGCTGCTGTTGCGCCACGTGTTCCGCTTCGTCGCACGAGCGAAAAGCACCGAGGTGTTCACCGCCACGGCGCTGCTGGTGGTCATGGGCACTGCGTGGCTGATGGAAGTGGCCGGTATCTCGACGACCCTGGGCGCCTTCCTCGCCGGCCTGCTGCTGGCGGATTCGGAATACCGGCACGAACTCGAGTCGAACATCGAGCCGTTCAAGGGATTGTTGCTGGGCCTGTTCTTCATCAGCGTGGGCATGTCGGTCGACCTGGCCATGCTGGTCGACAAGCCGCTGCTGGTGCTCGGCATGGTGGCGTTGCTGATGGTGGTGAAGGCGGCGCTGATCATGCCGCTGGGCCGGTTGGTGGGGGCACTGACCACGGCCGATTCCGTGCGTCTGGCGGCGGTGCTTGCCTGCGGCGGCGAATTCGCGTTCGTCATCCTCAACCTGGCCCAGCAAGGTCGCGTGATCGACGACGCCCAGCGCGGGCTGATGGTGATGGCCATCTCCTTGTCGATGGCGCTTACGCCGCTGCTCGTCCTGGTCGCGTCGCGCATGGTGACCGAGCGCGTGCGCAAGCCCGATCGCGAGTTCGACAGCATCGAGGCAGACACGCCGCGCGTCATCATCGCGGGCTTCGGCCGCATGGGCCAGATCGTCGCGCGTATCCTGCGCGCGCAAGGCATCCAGTTCGTCGCCCTCGAAAGCTCGGTGGAGCAGGTGGAAACCTCGCGCCGCTTCGGTGGTACCTCGTTGTTCTTCGGCGATCCGGGGCGCCCGGAGATGCTGCGCGCGGCGCAGGCCGACAAGGCCGAGGTCTTCGTCATCGCGACCGACGACCCGGAAGCGAACCTGCGCACCGCGCGGCTGGTGCGCCGGCAGTATCCGCACCTCAAGATCGTCGCGCGTGCGCGCAACCGCCAGCATGTGTTCCGCCTGATGGACATCGGCGTCGAGGATCCTGTGCGCGAAACCTTCTACTCCAGCCTGGAGATGACGCGCCACGTGCTGGAGTCGCTGGGCATGAGTGCCGATGTGGCGCAGAGTCGCCTGGAGCGTTTCCGCAGGCACGACGACCAGGTGCTACGCGCGCAATACCTCGTCTACGACGACGAAACCGCGCTCGTGCAGACCACCAAGGAGGCACTGCACGACCTGCAACAGCTCTTCGAGGCGGACGCGGTCGAAGAGCGGGTGCGCGACGAGCAAACCTGATCAGTCAGGCTGCGCAGGCTGCCGCAAGGTCTGCCTGACGCTGGGGATCGCACCGATGCGCGTGCCCAGTTCGTGCGCGATGTCCACGTAACCGAGGTGCCGGGCCACGTCGCCCGCCGTGCGGCCGAACGCGTCGGCGGCATTCCGGTTCGCACCGCGATGCAACAGCACGCGCGCCGGTGGCAGCAGCGCGTGCATCGCGCAGGCATGCAGCGCGCTGACGCCGCGGTGGTCGGCATGTTCCAGCTTCGCTCCCGCGTCCAGCAGCACCGGCACGAGCGCGCCCAGGTGGGTGGCGTCCGCGTGTGCGCCGGGGCGCATGTGCGCGCCGAGCAGGATGAGCAACGGCGTGACGCCTTCCTTGTCCGCCTTGTTCACGTCGGCACCTTTACCGATAAGGGCATCGAGGAGGCGCCGCGCACGCAGGCTGTCGCTGCTGCCGAAGCAATACTGCGCGGCAGCGTGCAGTGCGGTGTGGCCGTGCGCGTCTTGCGCGGCCACGTCGGCGCCGGCGGTCAGCAGCAGATCGGCGATGTCGGGATAGCCCAGCGTCGCGGCGATCATCAGCGCGGTGGCGTCGCCGGGCAGACGCTGGTCGACGGCCACGCCGCGTTCGATGAGCAGCGACACCACGTTCTCGCGGCGTGCGTTCACCGCGGCGGCGAGTGCCGTAACGCCGGATGCCGCGCTCGCCGCGGGGTCGGCGCCCGCGACCAGCAGACGCTCTGCCACATCGCGATGCCCGGCACCCGCCGCGCGGAGCAGTGCGGTGGCGCCCTGGCTATCGCGGGTATCCACGGCGAAGCCGAGTTCGAGCAGGCGGTCGACGGCCTGCAGATCGCCTGCGGCGGCTGCGGCCGGGAGATCGTCCGCTCGCAGCGCACGCCGCGGAAGAGGCCAGGTGGACCAGCTCAGCCAGCGCTCCACGTCGCCGTGACCGATGCCCAGCCCGTAGGGCGTTTCGCCGTTGATGTCGGCCGCCTCGGGATCGGCGCCATGCGCGACCAGCAGGCGAACCAGCGGAAGGCTGTCGCCGCCTTGTTCCAGCGCGGCATGCAGCGGCGTGCGGCCGCCGGTGTCGCGCACGTTGGGGTCCACGCCTCGCACCAGCAGCGCGGCGAGAAGGCCTGCGCGCCCGGTGGCGGCGGCCATGTGCAATGGCGTACGTCCCCGCGCGTCGGCACCGAACGGATCGGCGCCCGCCTCGAGCATGGCCAGCGTGAGCCTCTCGTCGGCATCCTCCATGCGGCAGATCGCGTGGCCCAGGAGGCCCGCGCCAGCCGGGCTGGCCCCGGCGCGCATGAGCTGGAGCAGGGCGTCCGCGGAATGTGGCAATTGCGGAAGCAGGGCGTCGAAGAGGCGGCGGCCGAGCACGTCTTCTTCGTCCGCCGGCGCGGCGAGGCGCGCTTCCGCCGGGAGGCCGTGGTCGAGCAGCCAGGCGCGAGCGGCGTCGAAGCCGGCGCCGGCAAGGTCGACGTACAGGGCAGCCAACTCATGCGCGGGCCATTCGCGTGCCTTGGCGGCGAAGGTGGATGCCACCGCCCAGTGGCCGAAGCGCAGCGCGTCGTACAAATGCAGCGGTGAGTCCGCGCCGGCTTCCGGAACGACGGACTCGCTCAGTGACGTCGGCAGCGGTGTTTCCGGGTCGAGCAGCGCGACGAAATCCCAGCGGCCGGTGGACGCGGCGTGGTCGAGCGCGCTGCGGCCGTCCGCGGCGGGCTCCTTCGGCTGCGCACCGAGCGCGAGCAGTGCGCGGACCGTGGCCGCCTGGGCACGGGGCGACTGGCAGGCGAGCGTCAGGGCATCGCGTCCGTGGCCATCGCGCGGCGAGGCATCCGCGTTCGCATCGGCCAGCATCTGGACGATGCCGTGTGCGCCGGCGCGGGCGGCTTCCATGAGGGGCGTGGTGCCGTTCTTGTCCGCCAGGTTGGGGTTCGCATGCGCCTGGAGGAGGACACGGGCGATCTGCTCGTGCCCTTCGGCCGCGGCGGTGAGCAGCGCGGTGCGGCCATCGGCATCCGTCGCATTCACGGGTGCCTTGTAGCGAAGCAGCAACTTCGCGCCCTCGCTGTCGTCGTCGGGAATGCCGGCCGCGGCGACCAGCGCGGGCTCGCTGCCCACGGGCGCGGGCTTGGCGCCGTGATCGAGGAGGAAGCGCGCCAGCGTCCAGTTTGCGGCGCGGCAGGCGATCACCAGTGGCGTCTCCCCCGCATGGTTCACGGCATCCACCGGCGCCCCGGCATCCAGCAGCATGGCAGCCACGGTGGGCTCGGCACTGAGCACCGCGCCGTGCAACGGCGTGCTGCCCTCGGAGTCGGTACATGCGGGGTTGGCGCCATTGGCGACCAGGGTGAGCACGGCTTCCGGACGTCCGTGCCAGCTGTCCCGGCTGGCGGCGAGCAGGGCGGTCATGCCGTTGTGCGCGCGGTTCACCTGCGCACCTTTACCGATCAGCGCACGAAGCAGGCGCGTGTCCGGCGAAAGCGCAGCAAGGGTGAGCACGGGCCGTTGGTCACGATCGCCAGGCTCCGCGCCGGTGTCGGGATCGGCCCCGGCCTCGACCAGCGCCACGGCGCGAGCGATGTCGCCCGCGCGCGCCGCCGCCAACAGGGAGCGCTCGCGCACCCCGGGCTGGCTCTCTTCGCTGGCGAGCACGGGAATCGGCGCGCGGACGGGCTCGACCGGCATGGCCGGCGAGTTGTCCCGGGACTCGGTGCGACCCGCGCGGATGTGATCGCGGCGATCGCAGAGCAGGGCGCGCAGCGTGCGGTTGGCGATGAGCATGCAGCCGAGCGGCAGCAGCACCAGCGCGTAGATGCCGAGTGCCGCGATGCGCATTTCGGGCGGCAGCACGCCGTACAGCCCGGAAAGGGCCACGGCGCTGAAGGCGAGGACGAGCAGCGCGAACGAGGCGGGAAGGAAGTGCGAGAAGAAACGTTCTTCGGCGGAAAGGTGCCGGCCGAACGTGACCGAGCGGGCCATCGCGGTGAAGATCCAGGACCCGTCCCCGCTGTTCTCGGGATAGGCGTCGTCCCAGACGAACACCAGTCCGAATGCCGGCCAGACCCGCCACAACGCGGCAAGGGCCACGACCAGCGTGGCGGCGAGCAGGAGGGCGGCGCCGAGGCTCGGCGCCTGCGTGAGCTTGAGCAGCGGCCATGCCACGAGCACGAAGACGACGAAGGTATAAGCGGTGAACATCACCAGGTGCGCGGAACCGCGGCGCAGGACGGTGCGCATGTAACTCGTTTCCGGGTCGAACCCGATGGCATGGCACACCGCGCCCATCGCCAGGGCGTTCGCCAGCAGCAGCGGGATCAGGGCCAGTGGCGAGGCCGTCAGGCCGGCACATGCGACCGCGGCGATAGCGGGGAGGAACCAGGGCAGCGCCTTGATCAGCGGTGGGCGACGACGTTTGGAATTGGCCATGCGCGCGAGTATACGGAGCCGTCCGGGCCCTCGCGGTAACGCGACGTTAACCCGGGTTGCACGTTTCACGCATATGCGGAATCGGCCAGATCAGGCGCGAACCAGGGTTTCGTCGGGATCGATCTCGCGGTTGTGGTTCGGCTGGTTGCACACGCTCAGGGTTTCATTGGGCGGCGTCTGCATGTGCCAGCCCTGCGCGGCGAGGTTGGCCAGCACGCGCTCGGTATCGTCGTGGGGCAGCTTGCGCTGCGGCGTAAGTTCCACTTCGAGCACGAAGTTGAGCTCCCCCAGCAGGAGTACCAACGTTTCGGGGAGGAGGTCGAAGCCCTCGCGGCGGGTGAGCCAGACATAGGTGTCGGGCTTGCGCTGACTGGCGTAGACGAAGCAGTGCATGACGGCAGGTCTCGCTGGCGGGCGGGTCCTACACCCTAGCAAATGCCGGCCACGAACGGGGCCGCATACCCGTGACCCGTTTCACCTTTGTTGCACTGGGACTTGCAAAACGGGCGTCAAGTCGTCCAGAGTGCAAACCCAGAATGTTAAACGCGCGTATGAAAACGGGTAAGTTTCCGCTTTCACACGCGCGTTTCAATCGCCCCCGAGCAGTAAACGATAAGCAGGAGCCGAACCCGCATGCAGAAGCTGAACCTCCATACCCGTCCGCTGGCCATCGCCGCCCTCTCGCTGGCCATCGCCGGTGCCCTGGTGGCTCCCCAGGCTGCCCAGGCCAGCGCCTTCCAGCTGAAGGAAAACAGCGCCAAGGCCCTCGGCCGTGCCTTCGCCGGTTCCACCGCGGCGGGTGACGACGCCTCCGTGATCGTCAACAACCCGGCCGCGATGTCGATGCTCAAGGGCAACGTGTTCCAGGCCGACGTCACCGGCATCAACTTCAGCACCAAGTTCCACGGCACGGCCACCGACGCGCAGGGCCGTCCCATCAGCGGCGGCAACGGCGGCGACGCCGGCACGACCATTCCGGTTCCGGCGCTGTACTTCGCGTCGCAGGTCAGCGACCGCTGGCACATCGGCCTGGGCCTCACCGCCCCATTCGGCTTCAAGACCGAATACGACTCCGACTGGAAGGGCCGCTACAACGCCATCAAGTCCGACTTCAAGTCGTTCGACGCCACCCTCTCGGCCTCGTTCGACGTGACCGACGACTTCGCCGTCGGCGTCAGCGCCATCGCGCAGAAGACCAGCGCGGAACTGACCAGCGCCATCAACTACAACACGGTGGGTCTCGGCCTGATCCAGCGTGCCGCGGCCGCCGGCCAGCTGCCGCCTGCCGCTGCCAGGGCGCTTGCCGCGCAGTACGCCGCGGTCGTGCCGCCGGGCAGCGACGGTTACGCCAAGATCAAGGGCGACGACTGGGCCTATGGCTGGCAGGTCGGCGGTCTGTGGAAGCTGACCGCCAACGACCGCATCGCTCTCAACTACCGCAGCAAGATCAAGCACACGCTCGAAGGCACCGGCAACTTCACCATGCCGACCAACGTGACCGCGGTGCTGTCGAATCCTGCCGTGGGCAGCCTGCTCGGCAGCGGCCAGCCGCCGTTTACCCACACCGACGGCCGCGCGGGCTTCACCACGCCGGCCATCGCCACCGCCAGCTTCTGGCACCAGGACGAGAAGTTCGGCCTCGGCTTCGACCTGTCGTGGACGAAGTGGGATTCCTTCCAGGACCTCACGGTCAAGTACTCGAACCCGAACCAGCCGCCGACCACCGAGCACTACGGCTGGCGTAACACCTGGTTCGCGTCGGTGGGTGGTGAGTACTACCTCAACGACAAGCTGACCCTGCGCGGCGGTGTCGCCGTCGACACCACGCCGACCTACGACGACACCCGTTCGCCGCGTGTGCCGGATTCGACCCGTAAGTGGCTGGCCGTCGGTATCGGCTACAAGGCCACCGATCGCTTCGAGATCAACGCCGGCTATGCGCACATCTTCGTGAACAATGCGCACATCGCGGGCGTCACCGACGGCACGGGCGACCGTCTGGTCGGCGAGAACGACGACAAGGGCAACCTGCTGAGCGTGTCCGCCAAGTACGCGTTCTGATCGCTCCACCGATCGGCTGATAGAAAAAACCTCCCCGGCAACGGGGAGGTTTTTTTGTCTCTTGTAGGAGCCGCTATAGCGGCGAGGGCAATCCTGTAGCGTGTCGCGATTTTACTCGCCGCCATAGCGGCATCCTACGATGCGCGCTTCAGTACGCGTAGTCGCGGAACACCGGGTCGACGCTGCCGTTCCACTCGCCGTTGAACAATTCCAGCTTCACGTCGGCCTGCGTCTTGCCGGAGATCGCGATTTCCATGAGCGGCTCGAGGTAGATCGATTCGTCCGCGTCGCGGTTGCCACGGCGGTTGCGCCTCTTCAGTCCCGCGTCCGCGATCTTCAACGCTTCCAGCGACAGGTCGCGCACCTTGTGCTTCCGGAAGCGAAGGTCCAGTGCTTCTTTCGGCACGCCTTCGCGCAATGCATGGCGTTCCGCCTTGCTGAAATCCTTCACCAGGTCCCACGCCGCATCGAGCGCCGTATCGTCGTAGAGCAGGCCGACCCAGAACGCCGGCAGCGCGCATAGCGAATTCCAGGTGCTGGTGTCCGCGCCGCGCATTTCCAGGTACTGCTTCAGGCGAACTTCCGGGAACGCGGTGGTGAGGTGGTCGGCCCAATCGGTCATCGTGGGCTTCACGCCCGGGAGCGCGGCGAGTTTGCCACGCATGAACTTCTTGAAGTCCTGTCCCGAAAGATCGACGTACTTGCCGTCGCGGTAGCTGAAGTACATCGGCACGTCGAGGATGTAATCCACGTAGCGCTCGTAGCCGAAGCCACGCTCGAACACGAAGTCGAGCATGCCGGTACGGTCGCCGTCGGTGTCGGTCCACACATGGGACCGGTACGACTTGTAGCCGTTGGGCTTGCCCTCGGTGAACGGCGAGTTGGCGAACAGTGCCGTGGCGATGGGCTGAAGCGCGAGTCCCACGCGGAACTTCTTCACCATGTCGGCCTCGCTCGAGTAATCGAGGTTGACCTGCACGGTGCAGGTGCGGGTCATCATGTCCAGGCCGAGCGAACCGACCTTGGGCATGTAGTCGCGCATGATCTTGTAGCGGCCCTTGGGCATCCACGGCATCTGGTCGCGGCGCCACTTCGGCTGGAAGCCCATGCCGAGGAAGCCGATGCCGAGTTCCTCGGCCACCGAACGGACTTCCTTGAGGTGGTTGGTGACCTCGTCGCACGTCTCGTGGATGGTTTCGAGCGGCGCTCCGGAGAGCTCGAGCTGGCCCGCGGGTTCGAGCGTGATGTTCGCCTTGCCCTTCGTCAGCGCGACGGGCGTTTCACCCTCGCGCGCGATATCCCAGCCGTAGCGCGATGCCAGGCCTTCGAGGATGGCGCGGATACCGGGGCGGTCGCCTTCGAAGGGCGGCGGCGTCAGGTCGTCGCTGTAGAACCCGAACTTCTCGTGCTCCGTGCCGATACGCCAGTCTTCACGCGGTTTCTCGCCCTTGGCCAGGTAGGCGGCCAGGTCTTGGCGGTCGCCGATGGGCGTGCTCTTCGCGGCGCTGGGGATGGACACGGACTTTCCTTGACGTTGGGCTCAGGGCCGGTAGCCGGACCACATGGGGACGGGTCTTCGCAAGCAAAAGGTGCCTGCGCGCGGAGCGTAGCATCGCGGCAAGAAAAAGGCCGCCCGGGGGGCGGCCTTCGCAGCTTATTTCGGCAAGGCGCGAAGTCAGCGCTTCATCGAATTGAAGAACTCGTCGTTGGACTTCGTGTTCTTCATCTTGTCGAGCATGAACTCCATGGCCGCCAGTTCGTCCATCGGGTGGAGGAGCTTGCGCAGGATCCAGATCTTGGCGAGCAGGTCGGGATCGATGAGCAGGTCTTCGCGACGCGTGCCGGAGCGGTTGATGTCGATGGCCGGGTACACGCGCTTTTCGGAGATGCGCCGGGACAGGTGCACTTCCATGTTGCCGGTGCCCTTGAACTCCTCGTAGATCACCTCGTCCATCTTCGAGCCGGTGTCGGTCAGCGCGGTGGCGATGATCGTCAGGCTGCCGCCTTCCTCGACGTTGCGCGCGGCACCGAAGAAGCGCTTCGGACGCTGCAGCGCATTGGCGTCGACACCGCCGGTGAGCACCTTGCCGGAGCTGGGTACCACGGTGTTGTAGGCGCGGGCGAGGCGGGTGATGGAGTCGAGCAGGATCACCACGTCCTTCTTGTGCTCGACCAGGCGCTTGGCGCGCTCGATCACCATTTCGGCGACCTGCACGTGGCGCACGGCCGGCTCGTCGAAGGTGGAGCTGATGACCTCGGCGCGCACCGTGCGGGCGATTTCCGTGACTTCCTCCGGACGCTCGTCGATCAACAGCATGATCAGGTGCACGTCGGGATGGTTGTACTGGATGGCTTGCGCGATGTTCTGCAGCATCATCGTCTTACCGGACTTCGGCTGGGAGACGATGAGGCCACGCTGGCCGCGGCCGATCGGTGCCACCAGGTCGAGGATGCGGCCCGTGATGTCCTCGGTGGAACCGTTGCCGCGCTCGAGCTTGAACGCCTTGCGCGGGAACAGCGGGGTGAGGTTCTCGAACAGCAGCTTGTTCTTCGACGCCTCCGGCGGATCGCCGTTGATGTCGTCGACCTTGAGCATGGCGAAGTAACGCTCGCCTTCCTTCGGATGGCGGACGCGTCCGGTGATGTAGTCGCCGGTGCGCAGGTTGAAGCGGCGGATCTGGCTGGGCGACACGTAGATGTCGTCGGGACCGGCCAGGTAGGACTCGTCGGCCGAGCGCAGGAAGCCGAAGCCGTCCTGGAGGATCTCGAGCACGCCCTCGGCCCAGATGCCGCCGCCGGAGCGGGCATGGGCCTTGAGGATGTTGAAGACCACGTCCTGCTTGCGCTGGCGGGCCACGCCTTCGCGAATGCCGAGCGACTCGGCGAACTCCAGGAGCTGGATGGAGTTCTTGCGCTTCAGCTCGGTCAGGTTGATCAGGCGATCGTTGCTGCCGGCGTCGGCGTTCTCGTCGTCGTCGACGGGGTAGCCATTGTTGTTGCGCGGCTGCTGGTAGTTGCCGCCGCCATTGCCACCACCTGTCTCTTATACACATCTCCGAGCCCAC
>NZ_JBNDHZ010000032.1:0-54365 GCF_056755355.1 Luteibacter sp. HAY1-4A | reverse complement strand
AGATGTGTATAAGAGACAGGGCAAGGGTGGTTCCCTTGCCAAGCGGCGCGGGTGCCTTGGCGGCCCTTCCTGACGTCACCCTATCTACAGATATCTTTCGTGACGGCCGAGCCTGTCTGTCCGCAGGTCTTCGGTCCGCCGGCTCAACAGACGGCCAGTCTGCCTTCGCCGACGGCCCTGTGACCTGCGAACAGACAGGCTCGGTGGTGGCGGCGATAATTAATCAGAGGGTCCCCCTGGCTTCCAGCCAGGCGAGGTACGGCGCATGGCCTTCCACGAGGGGCAATGCGACCACCTCGGGTACCTCGTAGGGATGGTTGGCGAGGACGAACGCTTCGACCTCCGGGAACGCCTCGCGGACCGTTTTCACGATCAGCAGGTCCTCGCCTTCGGTCACCACCTCGCCTTTCCAGCGGTAGGTGGACCGCATGCCCGGCAGGTGGTTCACGCAGGCGGCCAGTCCGGCCTCCACCAGGCCGCGCGCCAGGGAGGCTGCAGGTTCGCCTTGCGGGCAGGCAATAAGGACGGCGATGGGTTGGGACATGAGGGTATTTTGCACCGATGCCCTTGAACGAGTGTCGCGCGGCGCCATCTGTCGGTGATCGAAGGGGCCTTCCGGTTGGGAGGTTCCTTTGGCTAGAATTCTGGCACTCACCCTGGCCAAGTGCTAACAGGGTGTACTTATTTCCTTGTCTGTCAATTACATGGTTGGAGAAGTCATGAGCAAACTGCGCCCGCTGCACGATCGCGTCATCGTCAAGCGCCTCGAGGAAGAGCGTGTTTCGGCCGGTGGCATCGTCATCCCCGACAGCGCCACCGAGAAGCCGACCCGCGGCAAGGTCATCGCCGCCGGTACCGGCCTGCTGCTTGCCAGCGGTCAGCTCCGCCCGATGGGCGTGAAGGAAGGCGACGTGGTCCTGTTCGGCAAGTACGCCGGCCAGGAGATCAAGGTCGACGGCGAAGAGCTGGTCTTCCTGAAGGAAGACGACATCGTGGCGATCCTGGAAGGCTGAGCATCCGCTCGCTCCGGTCCCTACCGAACATCTCAAGCATTCAAATAAGGATTCACAGTCATGGCAGCTAAAGAAGTCCGCTTCGGCGAAGACGTGCGCGCTCGTATGCTGAAGGGTGTCAACACCCTCGCGAACGCCGTCAAGGTCACCCTGGGCCCGAAGGGCCGCAACGTCGTGCTCGAGAAGAGCTTCGGCGCCCCGACCGTCACCAAGGACGGCGTCTCGGTCGCGAAGGAAATCGAACTCGCCGACAAGTACGAGAACATCGGCGCGCAGATCGTGAAGGAAGCCGCCTCGAAGACGTCCGACGTTGCCGGTGACGGCACCACCACCGCGACCGTCCTCGCTCAGGCGTTCATCCAGGAAGGCCTCAAGGCCGTTGCCGCCGGCATCAACCCGATGGACCTGAAGCGCGGTATCGACCAGGCCGTCGCCGCCGCCGTCGGCGAGCTGAAGAACCTCTCTAATCCGACCGCCGACGACAAGGCCATTGCCCAGGTCGGCACCATCTCGGCCAACTCCGACGCCGACATCGGCGACATCATCGCGAACGCGATGAAGAAGGTGGGCAAGGAAGGCGTGATCACGGTCGAGGAAGGTTCGGGCCTCGAGAACGAACTCGACGTCGTCGAAGGCATGCAGTTCGATCGCGGCTACCTGTCGCCGTACTTCATCAACAACCAGCAGTCGCAGCAGGTCGAGCTGGATGACCCGTTCATCCTGATCCACGACAAGAAGATCTCGAACGTCCGCGAACTCCTGCCGGTGCTCGAGGCTGTCGCCAAGGCTGCCAAGCCGCTGCTGATCGTTGCCGAGGAAGTCGAGGGCGAAGCCCTGGCCACCCTCGTCGTCAACACGATCCGCGGCATCGTCAAGGTCGCCGCCGTCAAGGCGCCGGGCTTCGGTGACCGCCGCAAGGCCATCCTCGAAGACATCGCGCAGCTCACGGGCGGCACGGTCATCTCCGAGGAAGTGGGTCTGGCGCTCGACAAGGCCACGATCAACGATCTGGGCCGCGCCAAGCGCGTCGTGATCACCAAGGAAAACACCACGATCATCGACGGTGCCGGCGATGCCGAGGGCATCCAGTCGCGCATCAAGCAGATCAAGGCGCAGATCGAGGAAACCTCCTCCGACTACGACCGCGAGAAGCTGCAGGAGCGTGTTGCCAAGCTTGCCGGCGGCGTGGCCGTCATCAAGGTCGGCGCCGCGACGGAAGTCGAAATGAAGGAAAAGAAGGCTCGCGTCGAAGACGCCCTGCACGCCACGCGTGCGGCGGTCGAGGAAGGCGTGGTCCCGGGCGGCGGCGTGGCCCTGATCCGTTCGCTCAAGGCTCTCGACGGCCTGAAGGGCAAGAACCCGGACCAGGACCTCGGCATCGCCATCACCCGTCGTGCCCTGGAAGCCCCGCTGCGCGCCATCGTCGCCAACGCCGGCGAAGAGCCGTCGGTGGTGCTGAACAAGGTCAAGGAAGGCCAGGGCAACTTCGGCTACAACGCCGCGAACGGCGAGTTCGGCGACATGATCGCCTTCGGCATCCTGGACCCGACCAAGGTGACCCGTTCGGCCCTGCAGTTCGCCGCCTCGGTGGCCGGCTCGATCATCACGACCGAAGCGGCCGTGACCGAGCTGCCGAAGAAGGACGAAGGCCACTCGCACGGTGGTCCGGGCGGCATGGGTGGCATGGGCGGCATGGACTTCTAAGTCCTTCCGTTCCTAGCCATAGCGTTCGAACGAAGAGCCCGGCGAAAGCCGGGCTTTTTTTATTCCGATATCCGCCGCTACAGGCTCGGTTTCGCCATTGCGTTTTGCTTGTGCGCGTAGCGGCGGGGAGCCGTCGTGCGCCATTTTCGTCACTAAGTCCTCCTCCGGCCTTCGCCTCCGTGCGGAATCGTTCCGAAAACGGCACCCGACGGCTCCTCCCAACGACGCGGTGTCATGCGGGCATGGCTAAAAGCAGGCTTTGTAGGAGCCGCTATAGCGGCGAGAAGACCTCGCGACGACCTCGTGACAGGTTGGGCCTCCGGCTTCTTACTGTCCGGCGCCTGCTGCTGCGCTCTCTTCGGCGGAGCCCGGTTGGCGTGCGATCGCGCTCGCGTCGGGTACCGCGTACTGCGCCATCAGCGGATCGAGCTTCTTCTTCAGCCGCAGCATCGCGATGTTGCGCATCGAGACATCCGCATATGTCTGCACGGCGTCTTCCGGCGGCGTAGGCGCGTCGGGGGCGTGAGTGAGTGCGGCGAGCTTCGGTGCCACCACCTGGGTCAGGGCGAAGTAGGCGTCGTCGTGTACGCCCGCCTGTTCGAGCAGCTTGCCCGGAAGCATCCACGCGGCGACGTCTTCCCGCTCGGGCGGCGGGCCGTCGCCGTGCGCGTCGATGAGGATGTACGGCACCGTCTGGTTGAACATGCTGCCGCCGCCCGCGAAGCCCACCTTGTCGAAGGTCTCGGTGAGGGCCGGTAGGTGATCGCCGTAGAACAGCAGCAGCGTCGGGCGCTCGCGATGCTTCAGCAGGTCGGCGAGCCGGCCGAGTTCCGCGTCGGCGTGGCGCATGTGATAGACGTAATTGCGGAACTGGAGCTTCGCGTCGTCGCTGATGCCATCCGGTGCCGGAATCGCATCGCGTTCCTTCGCATCGATGTTGGCGGAGCTGTCGTACGGCCCGTGCGCTTCCATGCTGATGGCGAAGACGAAGCGCGGCGGCCCCGAATCGTGGAGCTGGCTCATGATTTCATCGGTCATGGCGCTGTCCGCCATGTACGCGCCGTCCTTCCGGTAATCCTTCGGGAAATCGGGCTGCGACACGAAACGGTCGAACCCAAGCGACTTGAAGGCACCCGTGCGGTTCCAGAACCCTGCATCGTTGCCGTGCACCGCGATGGTTTCGTACCCATGCGAACGGAGTGTGCGCACCATGCTCGGCACCACGCCGCTGTGCATCTGCAGGTAGGGGAACTGCATGTCCGGGAAATAGCGGAGCGAAAGACCGGTCAGCACTTCGAACTCGGTACGGATGGTGCCGCCGCCGAACGTCGGTACGTGCAAGCGGCCGCTGCTCGCGTGCTTCGCCAGGCGGTGGAGGTTCGGTGTGAAGTTCTCGCCTTCCAGGCCGCGGATGACGGAGGGATCGAAGAACGATTCGCTCTGCACGACCACGATGTCGGGCGTCTGCCGCTGGTTCGCGGCCGCAGAGTCCATGTGCTGGCGCAGGTCGCCGTCCGTATCGGCGATGAAGCGGCTGGCTTCCGCGGCATCGGGCTTCGATTTCTTTCCTGCGTTCTGCAGGCGGAACTGCATGATCGTGGTGACGACGCCGTTGTAATGTGCGTTGCCGGCCGCGGACCACGGCTGGAGGCCGAGACGATCCTTGTCGTACAGCGTGGACCACGCCGGCATGCCCGCCAGCAAGGTGCCGATCAAGGTGACGAGGGCGGCACCGGCGACCAGCCGCCGGCCACGTGTGCGGCGCGCGAACAGCGGCGGTTCGAAACGGGCGACGAGCACGACGATTGCGACGACCGCGAGGATGGCGAGATAGGGCAGCGGGTTCGAAGGCAGATAGCCGCCGAGGAGGTGCGCGCCGCCATTCTTCAGCTGGCCGACCATGCGGAAGTCGGCGGGAAGCAATGGCGAGCCGAGATTCTTCATCTTGATGTCGCTCACCACGAGCACGGCGCCCTGCGCCATGAAGGCGATGCCGAACGACAGCCAGGGGCGGCGGGTGAGCACCAGCAGGAGCCCGGCCAGCAGCAGGCCCGGGAAAGCGTTGGCGAGCAGGTGAAGCGGGCGCGACGACCATTCCAGGCTGGCCACGCCGGGATTACCGTCGAGGAAGCCGGTGTAAAGAACGAACGCGACGGCGAGGCACAGGAGCAACGCCACGCGGCCCGCGACATCTCGCCAATGGGTCGATTCAGCCGTCATCACATCCTCTTATCAACTGCGTCTTGCTGTCCGGACATAAGACTGTAACGCGACTGACATGAATAGGTTGTCCGGACGACGGTGCGGGTTCATGCGGGGTTTTGCGGCCCGAAAACCGCGGCATAGGTGCCGCGCGGGGCTTGAGGCACAATGCGTCGGATGACCCCATCCGTCCCAGCCCGGCGTGAGAGCGACCCGCTACGCACGCTCATCGACCAGCGCTACGCCGATCTCATGGCGGCCTGCCGCGCGGCCCGCATCCCGGTACATGACGACGCGGGCGTCGCGGAGCGCATCCGCCGCACCTTGCTCGCGTCGGACTTCGCCTTCGACATACTGCGACGGCAGCCCGAGCTCCTTTCGCCGGCCGGGCTCGAGCGCCTGCGTGCGAACACCGACGCCGCGACGCGCGGTGCCACGCTGGAACTGCCGGAGGACGAGGAGCGCTGCATGGCCGTGCTGCGCCGCTTCCGGCATGCCGAGGCCGTGCGCATCGTGTTTCGCGACGTCAACGGCCTGGACGAACTGGACGACACCCTGTCCTCGACCAGCGCGCTCTACGAGACGTTGCTGGAGGCGGCCCTGCGCTGGTCGGAAGCATCGCTGCACGCGCGATACGGGCAGCCCCGCGATGCTGCGGGCCAGGCCCAGCGCATGGTGATCCTGGGCTTCGGGAAGCTCGGCGGCAACGAGCTCAATTTTTCATCGGACATCGACCTCGTGCTCGCCTATGCCTCGGGCGGGGAGACGGACGGGGCGCGTCCGCTGGACAACGGCGAATACTTCGTGCGCGAGGCGAGACAGCTCGTGCGTCTGCTTGCCGAACCCACCGTGGATGGCATCTGCGCGCGCGTGGACTTGCGCCTGCGGCCGTTCGGCCAATCCGGGCGCCTGGCATTGCCCTTCTCGGCGATGGAGCAGTACTACCAGCGCGAAGGACGGGACTGGGAACGCTATGCGTGGATCAAGGCGCGCCCCGTCGCCGGCGACCGCGTGGCGGGGCGCGAGCTGCAGGACATGCTTCGACCCTTCGTCTACCGCCGTTACCTGGATTACACGGCCTTTGCGGGCCTGCGAGAAATGAAGGCACTGATCGACGCGGAAGTGGCCCGCAAGGATCTTGCCGGCAACCTGAAGCTCGGCCCGGGCGGCATCCGCGAGATCGAATTCATCGTGCAACTCACGCAGATGATCCGTGGCGGGCGCGACCCGGCGCTGCGCGTGCGTGGCCTGCTGCCCGCGCTGCGGGCTTGCGAAGCGCGAGGTTACATACCCGCTGCTCGCGCCAGGTCGTTGCGGGCGTCGTATGTCTTCCTGCGTCGTCTCGAGAACCGCGTGCAGATGCTGCGCGATGCACAGACGCACGACATCCCGGACGACGCGCTGTCGCGCGAGCGCCTCGCGCTCGGCATGGGCCATGCCAGCTGGGACGAACTGGCACTGGAACTGGCGAAACACCGCGACGCGGTCTCCGCCGAATTCGCGGCAGTGCTCATGCCGGATGCGGGCGACAAGGCATCCGTGCCGGTGGCCGACGTCGTCCTGTGGCAGGCGGCGCGCGACGAGACGCTGAGCGCCGCCATGATGGAAGCCGCGGGTTTCGTACCGGGCCAGGAAGTAGCCGACGAACTGGTCAAGCTTCCCCGGGCGGCGTCCGTGCGCTCGATGTCGGCGCGGTCGGCGGAACGGCTGCAGCGCCTGATGCCGCAGCTGATCGACGCGGCGCACGAGTCGGTGGCGCCTGCCGCGAGCCTCCTGCGCCTCCTGCGGCTCGTGCAGGCGGTGGCCCGCCGCTCGTCGTACCTCGCGTTGCTCGACGAGCAGCCGAACGCCCGCCGCCGCGTCGCCACCGTGTTCGCCGACAGTGCCTTCCTCGCGGAGCGAGTGATCGCGCAACCCCTCCTGCTCGACGATGTGCTGGACCCGCGCATCGACCAGCTTCCATTGAAGCGCGCCGACATTTCCGCCGAGATCGCGCGAACCCTCGGCGCGCTCGACGAGCGTGACGCGGAGCGGGAACTCGAGCGCATCAACGAATTTCGCTCCAGCATCGCCTTCCGTCTCGGGCTGGCGTTCAACGACGGTCGTGCCGACGCGACCGCGACGGCACGTCGCCTCGCGGGTCTTGCCGAGGCCGTGGTCGCCGCGATCCTCGCGCTCGCGACGCGCGAACTCACGGCGCAGCACGGCCGCCTTCCGGGCGAAGGCAGCGGCTTCGCCGTGCTCGGGTATGGCAGCCTCGGCGGAGAGGAGCTCGGTTTCGCCTCCGACCTCGACCTCGTCTTCGTCTACGACGGGAAACGCGCCAACGCGATGAGCGACGGACCGCGGCCGGTGGACGGCACGCGCTGGTACCAGCGCCTCGCGCAGCGCGTCATGCATTGGCTGAGCGCGCAGACGCACGCCGGAAGCCTCTACGACGTGGACACGCGCCTGCGTCCCGACGGTTCGAAGGGCCTGCTCGTGGCGAGCGTGGATGCCTTCGAGGCCTACCAGCGCGACCGCGCATGGACGTGGGAGCACCAGGCGTTGCTGCGCGCGCGACCGGTCGCGGGCGATCCCGCCATCGGCGACGCGCTCGCGGCGATCCGCCGCGACATCCTGGGCACGCCGCGCGACCCCGAGCGCGTGCGTGCCGAAGTCGGGGCGATGCGTGCACGCTGGCGCGGCGAACGCGACCGTTCGGATGCCGCGCGCATCGACCTGAAGCAGGGCAGGGGCGCGCTGATCGACATCGAGTTCATCCTGCAGGGGATGGTGCTCGCGCATGCATCGGCGCATCCCTCGATCCTGGACACACCTGCCAGCAGCGTGCTGATCGATGCGCTGCGCGACGTGGAACTGCTATCAGGACCGCAAGCCGACACCCTGCACGTCGCACACGCCGACCTGCTCCAGGCGGGCCTGGCCTGCACGCTCGACCTGCGTTCCCGCATCGCGGCGCGTACGCCGGCACTGGAGGCGCTTTGCGCGGGCGTGGAGCAGGTCGCCGGGGAACTCGGCTTCGACTTCGGTGCGCGCACCGAACCGGCGGCGCAAGGTGCCTGATCGCGCGGCGGGCGCTATGCTGTGCGGCCTTCACGGAAAGCCACCCCGATGAACCGAGTTCCGTTGCTGATCGACACCGACCCCGGCGTGGACGACGCGCTGGCCATCCTGATGGCGCACGAGCACGCGGACGTTGCCGCGCTGACCGTTGCCGCGGGCAATGTCGGCCTCGGTCATACCGTGCGTAACGCCCGCACCCTTGTCGAGCTGCTCGGGGCGCGCACGCCCGTCTATCCCGGTTGTCCGTCGCCCCTCGTGCGCGAACCGGACGAAGATGCGGCCTTCGTCCATGGCGCGGACGGTTTCGGCGATGTGGGCTTCGCCGAGCCCGCGCACCCGGCCGAGGCCGAACATGCGGTGCTGGCCCTGGTCCGGCTGACCCGCGAGCGCCCGGACGAGCTCACCCTCGTCGCGCTCGGCCCGCTCACCAACCTCGCCCTCGCCGTGCGCCTGGACCCCACCCTTCCGCAGCGCGTGAAGCGCCTGGTGATCATGGGGGGCGCCGTGACCGGCCATGGCAACACGGGCAAGGTGCCGGCGGAATTCAACATCGGTTTCGACCCCGAGGCCGCGCACGTGGTCTTCGAGGCGTTCCCGATGTTCGACCTGGTCGACTGGGAAGCCACGGTGCGCCATGCCTTCCCTGACGACATGTACGAACGCTGGGTCGCTTCCGGTGACCGTCGCGCCACCTTCTTCGAGAAGATCTTCGGCACGGCACGGCGCTTCAACGCCGAGCATGAACGCACGGGCTTCATCGCGGCCGATGCGCTGGCGATGGCCGTGGCCCTGGACCCGGCCATCGTGCAGAGGGCCGAGGCCCGGCACGTGGCCATCGAACTGGACGGCCGGCTCACCCGCGGCGCCACCGTGGTGGACTGGCATCGCCGGCTGGGAGGTCATGCCAATGCCCGGATCGTGCTCGAGGTGGACCAGGCCCGTTTCGGCGACCTGATAGCCCGGGCCCTGGGCGTTTCCTGATCCCCGGCCGCTGGCGGCGGGTTGCCAAGCGCTGGGCCGCTGGCTACAATGCCGCTCTTTTCACCCCGCTATTTCTCAGGTTCAAGCCATGAAAGAGAACATCCACCCGAACTACCACCCGGTGGTCTTCCAGGACCTCTCGTCCGACTTCGCGTTCCTTACGCGCTCGACCATGTCCAGCAAGGAAACCGTCAAGTGGGAAGACGGTAACGAATACCCGGTGATCAAGCTCGACATCAGCAGCCACTCGCACCCGTTCTACACGGGCAAGCAGAAGACGCTGGACGTCGGCGGCCGCGTCGACAAGTTCCGTCAGCGTTACGGCAAGAAGTAATACCGAGACATCCGCGCGCCGCCTGCGGGGTGGCGTTTCGCGAGGATCGAGGACACGGGGCGAGCCGAGGCTTGCCCCGTGTCTTTTTGCGTCCGGCGCACACGAACCTCTAACGGACGTTTGAACTACCTCTGTGCGATAATGGGGAACTTCGGCCGCACGCAGTGGCCGGTACGACGCCTTCCCCAGGGCGCCGTTTCCCAATATCCCTACGTCGTTTCGCCTGGCGGGACGGCGGGAACAGAGAGAAAGAGGAGCTCGCCGTGTCCGACGCCAAAACCGTCAAATTGGTCGATGAATCCAACAAGCCCGTGAGCGAACTGCCGGTCATCGGCGGCACGCTCGGCGCCGAGTGCGTCGACATCGGCACGCTGTACAAGGACACCGGCTACTTCACCTACGATCCGGGCTACGGCAGCACCGCCAGCACCAAGAGCGCCATCACCTACATCGACGGCGACAAGGGCGTGCTGCTGTATCGCGGCTACCCGATCGAACAGTTGGCCGAGAAGTCCACCTTCCTCGAAACCTCGTACCTGCTGCTCAATGGCGAACTGCCGAACAAGGCCGAGTTCGCGAAGTTCGAGCACGACATCACGCATCACTCGATGATGCACGAGAACCTGAAGTTCTTCCTGCGTGGCTTCAACCACGACGCGCACCCGATGGCCATGCTCGCCGGTTCCATCGCCTCGCTGTCGGCGTTCTACCACGACAAGCTCGACGTCGATAATCCGGAAGACCGCAAGCTCGCCGCCATCCGCCTCATCGCGAAGATGCCGACGATCTCGGCGGCCATCTATCGCCATTCGATCGGCTGGCCCACGCGCTATCCGCGCAACAACCTCGAGTACGTCACGCGCTTCCTGCACATGATGTTCGAGGTGCCGAGCGAGCCGCTGGAACTGAACCCGGTGGTCGCCAAGGCGCTCGACCTGCTCTTCATCCTGCACGCCGACCACGAACAGAACGCATCGACCTCCACGGTCCGCCTGGTCGGCTCGACCGGAGCCAACCCGTATGCCTCCATCGCCGCCGGCATCACCGCGCTGTGGGGTCCTGCCCACGGCGGCGCGAACGAGGCCGTGCTGAAGCAGCTCGAGGAAATCGGCTCGGCCGACAAGGTCGAGACCGCCGTCAAGCGCGCGAAGGACAAGAACGATTCGTTCCGCCTGATGGGCTTCGGCCATCGCGTGTACAAGAACTTCGATCCGCGCGCGAAGATCATCCGCGAGATGTGCCACAAGGTACTGAACGAGCTGGGCGTGAACGACCCGCTGCTCGACGTGGCCATGAAGCTGGAAGAAGCCGCGCTGAAGGACGACTACTTCGTCGAGCGCAAGCTGTACCCGAACGTCGATTTCTACTCGGGCATCATCTACAAGGCCCTGGGCATTCCCACCGAGATGTTCACCGTGATGTTCGCCATCGCGCGCACGTCCGGCTGGATCTCGCACTGGATCGAGCAGCACGAAACCCCGGGATCGCGCATCGGCCGTCCGCGCCAGATCTACACCGGCGCCGACGTTCGCGACTACGTTCCGGGCGACAAGCGCTAAGCGTTAAAACGTCAAATATCGTCATCGAGCCCCGCGAAAGCGGGGCTTTTTTTCATTGCCAGGTTACGGGCGTCGCTTGCTGTAGCGGCATCAGCTCGATGCGTTGAACGCCTCGATGTCCTCTTCCGCCAGCAACTCCTGCACCATCGCCGCCGTGGCCCGGCGCATGGGGCGTTCGTCCACGCGGTCGAGCGGGGCCTGGCGCAGGGCGTCGAGCGGCAGCACGGTCAGGTCGAACGGAATGCCGTCCGCGCCGAACAGCAGCACGGGATGTTCGCTCTGTTCCGTGGGCGACCAGCGCAGGCGGCGCGTCTGGATTTCCAGGGGAATGCCTTGCTCGCGCAGGAATATGCCGGGCGCGTCGGGATCGTCGCTGAAGACGTGCAGGCAGACGGCGGAGTGTTCGTCCGCGGTGCCTTCGAGCACGGCGCCCACGAGGCGCGCGTCGAATCCGCGCAGGAAACGCATGGCCTCGACAGCGGCCTCGCGGCGCGCGCGCAGCGCCTGCGGTTGGGTGTCTGCGTGGAAGAGGCGCTGGTGTTCGCGCAGCGCGTCTTCGATCTCGTTGTTGCGGGGCAGAGCCTGTGTGTCGACGATGCCGAGCCGCTCCGCGGCCTTCAGCTTCGCGTGGTGGAAGTCACGGATGCCATGCTCGCTCATCAGGCGCGCCGCCTCCTGGGCGACGAGGACGCGGTTGCGTTGCGTCCGGTCCTGGGCATGGATCCTGTGGTGTTCGCCTCGTGCCATGACTCACCCCCGTATGGTGTGTTCGTGTGCCGGACGCGCCGAAAGTTCGGGGACGCGTCAGAAGATGTCGTAGGCGTGTTCCTGCTGTTCCTCCTGTTGCTTCTGCGTCGCCTGGTCGCGAAGACGATCGACGTCTTCGACCTTCATGATCTCGTTCATGCCGCCGGGCGAGGGCAGCCCCGAACCTGGATCGACCTGCACGGTGGCAATGCCGGGCGGCATGGCCAGTGCATGGGACGGCTTGTCCTTGAGGACGGCGCCCATGTAATCCATCCAGATCGGCAGCGCCGCCTTCGCGCCGAACTCGCCGCGGCCGAGCGAACTGAAGTCGTCGAAACCCACCCAGACCGCCGTAGACACGTCGCCGTTGAAACCGACGAACCATGCGTCGCGATGATCGTTCGTGGAGCCCGTCTTGCCGGCGATGTCGTCGCGGCCGAGTGCCTTGGCCGCGGCGCCGGTGCCGCGCTTCACCACGTCCTGCATGAGCGAGGTTACGAGGTAGTCGTTGCGCACGTCGATGACGTGCGGCGCGAGCTTCGGTGCTTCCGACGCGTCGGCGTGCGCATCCGCCGGCAACACGGCGTCGCCGGTGCCGCTGCCGGCGGCGGTGCCCGCCGTGGCGGGACGCGCAGGGATCAATGCCGTGGACGCCTGTGTCGGCGGGCCGGGCGGCGTCGGGTTGAGCAGGCGCTCCTGGCAGTCGGCGCAGGCACGCTCGGGGTTCGCCACGTAAACGGGATTGCCGTCGCGGTCGTCGATGCGCGAGATGAAATAGGGCGTGACGAGGTAGCCGCCGTTGGCGAACACGGCATAGCCGCGCGCCATGCTCATCGGCGACACCGAGGCCGTGCCCAATGCCAGCGAGAGGTTCTGCGGCAGGGCGTCCGGCGTGAAACCGAAACGCGTCATGTACTCGCGCGCGTAGCGCAGGCCTATCGCGTCGAGCAGCCGCACCGAGACGAGGTTCTTCGACTTCACCAGCGCTTCGCGCAGGCGCATGGGGCCATCGAACTTGCCGTCGTCGTTCGAAGGGGTCCACATGCCGTCGGGGCGCGACGGATCGGGGAAGGCCACGGGCGCATCGTTCACGATCGACGCGGGCGTGAACCCGCGGTCGAAGGCGGCCGAATACAGGTAAGGCTTGAAGCTGGACCCTGGCTGGCGCGCCGCCATCACGGCGCGGTTGAACTTCGAGCGCACGAAGCTGAAGCCGCCGACGAGGGCGCGCACCGCGCCGTCTTCCGGATCCAGGGAAACCAGTGCGGCCTGCACCGCCGGAATCTGCGTGAGACGCCATTCGAGCTTGGGCTCGGGCTTTGCCGCGGCAGCGGCGTTGCCGTCGGTGGCGACGTCTTCATTGACCTCGTCCTTGGCGGCGCGGAACAGCCGGACCACATCGCCGCGCTTGAGCACGGCGTCGACCCGTGTCGGTGCGGCGCCGGCGCGGCCTTCGTTGACGTAGGGCCGCGCCCAGGCCATGGACTCCAGGCTGAGCGTGACCGTCTCCTTGGGCGAGAGGTACACCTTGGCCTCCTTCGCGCCTGTCTCCGTGACGATGCCGGGAATCATGCCCGCGACGCTTGTGTAGCCCGCGAGAACGCGGTCGAAATCCTCGGGGCCGGCCTGGGCCGGCAATTCCTCGTGTCCCTCGGGGCCGCGGTAGCCGTGCCGGCGGTCGTAGGCGGAAAGCCTGCCGCGCAGCGCGTCGTTGGCGGCCGCCTGGCTGTCGCTGGGCACGGTGGTGTGCACGACGTAACCCTCGGTAAGGGCGTCGTTGCCGAGTTTTTCCAGCACCTGCTGGCGAACCATTTCGGCCAGGTACGGCGCATCCACCTCTATCTGCTGCTCGTGCGGGAAGGCGTCGTTGGGTTCCTGGATGGCCTGTTCGTATTCGGCCTGGGTGATGAAGCGGTTGCTCAGCATCTGCCCGAGTACCCAGTTGCGGCGGGCGAGCAGCCGCTTGGGGTTGTTCAGCGGATTGACCACGGACGGCAGCTGGAACGTGGACGCGAGCGCCGCGCACTCGGCGACGGTGAGCTGATCCAGTGTCTTGCCGTAATAGTAGGCCGCGGCCGCGGCCAGCCCGTACGAACGATGCCCGAGGAACATCTTGTTGATGTAGAGCTCGAGGATCTGGTCCTTGCTGAGTTCGTTCTCCATCCGCAGGGCGATGAACATCTCCGTCAGCTTGCGCGAGTAGAGCTTCTCGGGGCTGAGGAAGAAGTTGCGCGCCACCTGCTGGGTGATGGTGGAACCGCCCGGGCCCTTGTCGCCGCCGGAGACGATGACATGGATGCCGGCGCGGGCGATGCCATGCCAGTCCACGCCCGGATGGCTGTAGAAATCGGCATCCTCGGCCGAGAGCACGGCGTTCTTCAGCCGGGCAGGCACATCGGCGATATGGACCGGAATGCGCCGGGTCTCGCCGAAGGAGGCGACGAGGCGCCCGTCGGAGCTCAGTACGCGTAGGGGTACCTGCATGTGGTAGTCGCGGAGCACCGCCACGGAAGGCAGGCGCGGGGCGAGCAGCCAGTAGGCAACGCCCACGGCGCCAACCACGAAGAGGATGCCGGCCAGGGCCAGGTACAGCGCGTAGCGCAGCAGACGCTTGAGAATTCGCATGGAGGGGAAGGGGTCACCGCCTTGTGTGTCGGGGCCGAGTATAGAGCCAAGCCGCCGGCCGGGCGGGGGTCCGGGAATTCGACCGAGTGTTAAGGGCGTCCGCTAACCCAGTGACTGGATTTGTGAATTAGTGCCGGTAAGCCCCCCTATGCGCCCGTTGCCAATCCGTTAAGGTTTAGGTTTAATGCCTTCGCGCCGAAGACTAATTCCGACAAGGCGCGGGGAAGGGGGACATCGTGGGGCTCTTTACACCGAAAGCGGCGCCGTTGATCGGCGTCGATATCAGCTCGACCGCGGTAAAGCTGCTTCAACTCAGCCAAGCCGGCGGGCGCTATCGCGTGGAGCATTACGCCGTCGAGCCATTGCCGCCCAACGCGGTGGTGGAAAAGAACATCGTCGAGGTCGAGGCGGTCGGCGAGGCCATCCGCCGCGCCCTGGCCCGGTCTGGGGCCAAGAGCCGGCACGCGGCCGCCGCGGTGGCCGGGTCCGCCGTGATCACCCGCGTCATCCCCATGTCGGCCGACCTGTCCGAGGACGACCTCGAAGGGCAGATCCAGGTCGAGGCCAACCAGTACATCCCTTATCCCATCGAGGAAGTCAGCCTCGATTTCGAGGTGCTGGGCCCGGTCCGCGACAATCCGGAAATGAACAACGTGCTCCTGGCCGCGTCGCGGACGGAGAACGTGGACATGCGCATCGCCGCGCTCGACCTGGGTGGCCTGACCGCCCGGGTCATCGACGTCGAGGCCTTCGCCATGGAGAACGCCTTCGGCATGGTGGCCGACCAGTTGGCGGTGTCCCGCGATGCACTGGTGGCCGTGGTGGACATCGGCGCCACCATGACGACGCTGGCGGTGCTCAAGAACCAGCGCACCATTTATTCGCGCGAGCAGGTCTTCGGCGGCAAGCAGCTCACCGACGAGATCATGCGGCGCTATGGCCTGTCCTATGAGGAAGCCGGCCGCGCCAAGCGCAAGGGTGGCCTGCCGGAGTCCTACGAGGCCGAGGCCCTGGAGCCGTTCAAGGAGTCGCTGGTGCAGCAGGTGAGCCGCCTGCTCCAGTTCTTCTTCGCCGGCAGCGAGTACAGCCGCGTCGACCAGGTGGTGATCGCCGGCGGCTGCGCCGCCATCGACGGCATCACGGAACTTCTCGAACAGCAGCTGGGCGTGCCCTGCGTGGTCGCCAACCCGCTGGCCCGGATGTCGCTGTCCAGCAAGGTGCAGGCCCAGACCCTCGCCCAGGACGCGCCCGCCTTGATGATCGCCGTCGGCCTGGCCATGAGGAGCTTCGACTGATGGCACGCATAAACCTGCTCCCCTGGCGCGCCGAGCGCCGCAAGCAGCGCGAGAGGGAGTTCTACATCCAGCTTGGCCTGGCCTTCGGTGCCGCGCTCGTGGTGCTGATCGCCTGGTCGTTTTGGATGGACGCGCGCATCAGCAACCAGGGCGATCGGAACACCTACCTGCAAGGCGAGATCAAGCAGCTCGACGATCGCATCGCGAAGATCAAGGACCTGGAGAAGGTTCGCGCCGACCTGCTCCAGCGCAAGCAGATCATCGAGCAACTGCAGGCCAACCGCTCGCAGATGGTCCACCTGTTCGACGAACTGGTGAAGACGATCCCGGCCAGCGCCCGGCTGTCGGGTATGAAGCAGTCCGCCCAGTCGATGTCGCTGGACGGCGTGGCGCAGTCGAATTCGAGCGTGGCGGAATACATGCGCAACATCGAAGCCTCCCCATGGATGGGCCATGTCGACCTGCGCAAGACAGAAAATACCCACGACGGTTCCCGCATGCCGTATCGCTTCGGTCTCGACGTGCGCCTGAACAGCCCGGCCGACACCGCAGGGGACGCCGCCCCGGCGGCCGGCGGCACGTCCGCAGCAACATCTGCCGGCCCGGCCGCCGTGCCGGCGCCGCTTGTCCAGGCCGCCCAGTCCGCTACCGGCACACCGACGCCCGCCGCAGCGACCCAGGCGTCAGCCAAGCCTGACGCCGCCGCTCCGGCCGCGCCGCCTGCCGCGTCCGCGCCAGCGGGAGCCAAGCCATGAAATTCCTTGACGATCTGCGCAACCTCGATCGCCATAACGTCGGTGGCTGGCCGAAATCGATCAAGCTCTTCTTCACGGGCCTGGTATTCGTGGTGGTCCTGCTCGCCGGCTGGTATTTCCAGATCAGCTCCCAGCAGGACGACCTGGCCAATGCCGAAAGCCAGGAAGAACGGCTGAAGAGCGAGTTCTCGACCAAGCAGGCGAAGTCGGCCAACCTCGAAGCGCTGGAGCAGCAGCTCGCCGACATGCAGGACATGCTGCGCACCCTGCTGCGCCAGCTGCCCAGCAAGACCGAGATGCCGGAACTGCTCATCGACATCTCGCAGACGGCGCTTGCTGCCGGCATCGAGAACGAACTGTTCCAGCCCGGTCCCGAAACGCCGAAGGACTTCTACGCCGAGAAGCCGATCACGCTGCGCATGGTCGGTACGTACCACCAGTTCGGAACCTTCATCAGTGGCGTGGCCTCGCTTCCACGCGTCGTGATCTTGACGCTGCACGACGTCTCGCTGAGTCCGAAAGACCTCGGCAAGGATGGCAAGGGTGGTTCGGGCCTGCTGGTCCTGCAGGGCACGGTGAAGACCTACCGCTACCTCGACGACGACGAACAGCCGAAGAAGCCGGCGAAGACGGAGAAGGGGAAGAAGAAGTGATGACCCGCCCCTCCACCATCCTGCGCCCCCTCGCTCTCAGTGCGTTTGCCCTGCTGGCCCTGGCCGGCTGCACGCGCGGCACGTCCGACCTGCGCGAATGGGTCGATGCCGAAAAGCACAAGAAGGGCGTGCCCATCCCGCCGTTGCCGGTGATCCGCACGTTCGAAACGTTCGCATACCAGGACCAGGGCGCCCGCGACCCGTTCAGCCCAAGCTCGGCCGAGATGGACACGGCGGCCTCCAGTGGGCCGCGGCCGGACGAGAACCGCCCCAAGGAACCGCTGGAAATGTTTTCGCTGGACAGCCTGAAGATGGTTGGCACGGTTGGTGCTGGTTCCCGCCTCGAAGCACTCGTGAAAGACCCGGGCGGGGTGATCCATCGGGTCCACCGAAATGAATACATGGGGCAAGCCTACGGCCGTATTACCGCCGTCGGGGAGGACCGTATCGATCTGGTCGAGCTGGTGCCGAATGGCGCCGGCGGTTGGATGGAGCGTCCGGCAAGCATCGCGGTCGGTGAGAAATAAAACTCGGGGATGACGCACATGACGACCAATTTCAATCATCTGCCGGGTAGCGCGCGCCATCGGTCGCGCCGCTGGATCCTCGGCGCCACGCTGGCCTTCGCGGGTGCCTTCGCCGGTAATGCCGCGGCGGCCAACGCATTGCAGAAGGTCAGCTACGACGCGCAGCCAGGCGGACGCGTGGAGCTGACCCTGGCTTTCTCCGAAAGGGCGCCGGATCCCAAGGTCTTCACGACCAGCAATCCGCCGCGCATCGCCATCGACCTTGCGGACACCACCAACGCCTTCAGCACACGTCACATCGATATCGGCAAGGGCGCGACCTCCGGTGTTTCCGTGGTGTCCGCCGGCGGCCGTACCCGCGTCACCGTCGAGCTGTTCCGTGACTCCGCCTACAAGACCCGTGTCGACGGCAAAAACCTCGTCGTTACGGTCAACAACGGCCCGTCGGGCGCTACCACCACGACGGCCATCGTTTCCGATCCGACGAAGGCCCTCCCGTCCAGCGCCGGCGCTCCGCTGTCGAACATCGACTTCCGTCGTGGCCAGAACGGCGAGGGCCGTGTGCTCGTTACGCTCGGTTCGGCCGCTTCCACGCCGGAGATGCGTCGCGAAGGCGACCATGTCGTGGTGAGCCTGCCCGGTACGTCGTTGCCTGCAAAGCTCAACCAGCGCCTCGACGTGCTCGACTTCGCCACGCCGGTACAGTCGATCGAACCCAGTTCGCGGCCGGGCGGCGCCCGCCTCGATATTCGTACCCGGGGCGAGGTCGAGGTCTCGGCCTACCAGAACGGCACCGAATATGCCGTGGAGATCGCGCCGAAGAAGGCTGCCGCACCGACGGGCAAGGCCGCCAAGGGGCAGGAACCGACGTATTCGGGTTCCCGGCTGACCTTCAATTTCCAGGACATCCCCGTCCGCTCCGCGTTGCAGCTCATTGCTGACGAAGCCAAGCTCAATCTCGTCGCTTCCGACAGCGTCGGCGGCAGCGTCACCCTCCGCCTCGTGAATACCCCGTGGGATCAGGCGCTGGACGTGATCCTGCGCGCCAAGGGCCTGGACAAGCGGCGTAGCGGCAACGTCATCTGGATCGCCCCGCAGGCCGAACTCGCCACTTACGAGCAGAGCCTCGCCGACGCGCGTCAGAAGGCCGAAGACTCCGCCGAACTGGTGTCCGACTACATCCCCATCAGCTACGGCAAGGCCGAAGATATTGCCAAGCTGCTTACCCAGGGCAGCATGCAGGGCGGTGGCGGCTCGGGCGGCGGCGGTAGTCGCGGCTTCCTCTCGCCGCGCGGCAGCGTGTCGTTCGACGACCGCACGAATACCCTGCTTATCAACGACACGCCGGACAAGATCCGCGACCTGCGCGAACTCATCGGCACGCTCGACCGTCCGGTACAGCAGGTGTTGATCGAATCGCGCATCGTCGTGGCCACCGACCAGTTCAGCCGCGAACTGGGTGTCCGCTGGGGTGCCCAGGGTTTCAATCACAACAACGCCAATCAGATCATCGGCACTACGCCGGACCTGAGCAGCGGCGGCACCGGTACGACCGGCGGCGGCACGGGCGGCCTTGTCACCAGCGTCCGCAACAGCGACGTCAACTACGCCAACGCGGTCAACCAGTACCTCGCCAACGGCTCGACCGGCACCTTGCCGACCCGTCAGCCGTATACGCTACCGGGTGGCTACAACGTGAACCTTCCGGTCTCCAATCCGGCGGGTAGCATCGGTCTTGCGATCCTCGGCGCCAACTACATGGTCGACCTGGAATTGTCGGCAGCGCAGACGGAGGGTCGCAGCGAGGTCGTTTCCAGTCCGCGCGTCATCACGGCCAACCAGCAGGAAGCCGTGATCAAGCAGGGTACGCAGATCGGCTACGTGACCTACCAGGCATCGGGTTCGGGCGGTGGTGCGCAGAACGCCACGGTGCAGTTCAAAGATGCCGTGCTCGAACTGCGCGTGACGCCCACGATCACCGCCGACAGCCGCGTCTACCTGAAGATCAATGTGAAGAAAGACGCCCTCGCCGGCAACACGCCGTCGCCGGGCGGTGGCTTCGTCCCGTCGATCGACACCCGTGAAATCAACACGTCGGTGCTTGTCGACAACGGACAGACCGTGGTGCTGGGCGGTATCTACGAGATCACCAAGACGAACACCACGAACAAGGTGCCGGGTCTTGGCGATATCCCCGGCCTGGGTGTCCTGTTCCGCCGCACCAACCGTGGCAACAACAAGGCCGAACTGCTCATTTTCGTAACGCCGCGTATCCTCAGCGATACGCTGCAATAAGCCGCTCATCGTTGCAGTGAGAATGCAGAACGCCCGCGCAAGCGGGCGTTCTCTTTTCAACCGGCGGGATGAAATGCCGAAAACGGGCTACGGTCGAATCTCCCAGTAGGATTGGATGTGAGGTGTGTCTCATTAGCTCAAGGATGCATCACGTAGCTTCTCGGATGCCCACTACAGGAGGTTCGCAATGGCATTCAAGAAGTTCGGCATTTACGTCACGCTGTGTGCCATTTCTTTGTTCGCGATTTTCTGCTCCCCGCACGCCCGAGCGAATGGGGAAACGACCAACGCAACCGCGCTTACGATTTGTAGCAACCAGGGACTTCCGGCCGGTTATGTTGTGACGGCCTCCGACATAAATGGTGCCTGTCCAGGCATCGCGGTCTATCGATGGACGATCGCTCCGGCGACCAACGGTATTCAGGCTTGTTTTGGCTCGGGATACCCCGCGCCATATGTCATTACCGGCATCAATACAGTGAGTTCGATCTGCGCGGGCTTTCAGGGGGCGATGACGCTCAGTCTTCCAACCAACAACATCGCGATCTGTTCCCCCAGTGTCATCTGGAATCCCTGGGTGATCACAGGCAACGGGATTACGACAAACCAGTGCGGTGGCTATGGGATTTCCACCATCGCTCAAGCATCGGAAGGACTGGCTGTATGCAGCAACACGCCGATTCCCGCTGGTTGGACGGTGACAGGCGGCACGCCGTCCGTACAGTGCCAGCCTTATCTCATCCAGACATTGCATAGGGTGGCAGCGCGCCAAGACGGCATGGAATCAATGCATTACCTGCCGCGCGGGGATGTTGCCGCGCCGGATAAGGCTGGGGGGGCTTAAAAGCGACCCGTGCCTCTCGGCCCCGGCCGTTTCCGGGGCCATTTTCTGATACTTCGCTTCACACGTCGCCCCGGCATACACTACCGGCGGATGACGGGCGGAAGCGGTGAACTGGTTCAAACGCCCTCGCGTGACGCTGCGGATATGACGCAGGCGAACTTGAGCCCCTGACCTTCAGCCCTAAACTTCTTGGCAACTCTGTGGTCTGATCGGGCCTTCGCCTTGTCCGGGATTCCCTCAGATGTCCGCCACACCGATCGCCGCCACGCCGCTCCAGGACGCCTTCGTCCGCCTGCGCGAGGACCTGGCCCGGAGCATCATCGGCCAGCCGCACCTGGTCGAATGCCTGCTCATCGCGCTGCTGGCCGACGGCCACCTGCTGGTGGAAGGCGCCCCGGGACTGGCAAAGACCACGGCGATCAAGGCGCTGGCCACCCGCGTGGAGGCCGACTTCCATCGCATCCAGTTCACGCCCGACCTCTTGCCGGCCGACCTCACCGGCACCGACATCTTCCGGCCGCAGACCGGCGGGTTCGAGTTCGAGCGCGGCCCGCTGTTCCACAACATCGTGCTGGCCGACGAGATCAACCGCGCCCCGGCGAAGGTGCAGTCGGCGCTGCTGGAAGCCATGGCGGAGCGGCAGATCACCATCGGGCGACGCACCTGGCCGCTACCCGACCTCTTCATGGTCATGGCCACGCAGAACCCCATCGAACAGGAAGGCACGTTCGCGCTGCCCGAGGCGCAGCTGGACCGCTTCCTCATGCACGTCACCATCGGCTATCCCGATGCCGACGCGGAACTGGCGATCCTGCGCCTCGCCCGCGAACAGGCACGCGCGACGTTGCATCCGGCAGCCACAACCGTGCACATGCTCCGCCCGGCGGACGTGTTCGCCGCTCGCGACGCCGTGCTCGCGGTACACATGGCCGAACCGCTGGAGCTGTACATCACGCAACTCGTGGTCGCGTCCCGCGAGGCCGGGCGCTACGGCCAGGAACTGGCGCGCTGGATCGCCTGGGGCGCCAGCCCCCGTGCCACCATCGCGCTCGACCGCTGCGCGCGTGCCCATGCGTGGCTCGCCGGCCGCGACTACGTGGTACCGGAAGACATTCATGCCATCGCGCACGAGGTACTCCGGCACCGCGTGCTGCCGAGTTACGAGGCGGAAGCCGAAGGCGTGCGCATTGACACCGTGATCGACCGCCTGCTGGACCTCGTGCCGCTGCCGTGAGCACCGTGGCTCCCGTCGCCGATGGGCGCGTCCATGTGTCGCTCCCCGAACTCATCGCCCTGCGTTCGCGCGTGGCACGGGCGCCCGCGCCATCCGTCACGTCGCGTGTGCAACGCAGCGGGCAGCGGCCCAGCCGCCTGCATGGCCGTGGCATGGATTACGCCGAATCGCGCGTGTATCAGGCCGGCGACGACGTGCGCCGCATGGACTGGCGCCTGACGGCGCGCAGTGGCGTCGCGCACACGAAACTGTTCCAGGAAGAACGGGAAGGGCGGCTGCTGATCCTGCTCGATACCAATGCCAGCATGCGCTTCGGCACGCGTACGCGGTTCAAGTCCGTGCAGGCGGCGCGAACTGCTGCCATGGCCGCGTGGTATGCCGTCCGCGGCGCCGACCGCGTGGGCGTGCTGGCTTTTGGCGGACAGCGTCAGTTGTTGCGTCCGCAAGGCGGATCGCGGGGCGCGCTCGCCGTCGCCGGTGCCCTGGCCGCGTGGGACGCCCTGCCGCCTGGCGAGGACGAAACCCTCTCGGCAGCTTTGCAGCGCGCCGGCAGGCTCATGCACGGCGCATCGCGTGTGTTGCTCGTCAGTGACGGCTTCGCGGTGGACGCTGCGGCGCGCGGGCGCATGCTTGGCCTCGTGGCCAAGGCGGAAGTCTCCGTGCTTACCGTCGCCGATCCGCTCGAATTGTCGGAGCCCCCCGCAGGCCGCTATCCCTTCGCCCACCGCGGGGTGCACTACGACGTGGTGTTGCAGGGCGAGCGTCAGCGCAGCGACTTCGCACGCAGCCTCGGCGAAGGCCATCGCCGCCTGGACGAGTTGTGCGACGGTCTCGGTCTGCGCCATCGCACACTCGACACGAGTGCCGATCCGCTCGACGCCATCGTGGCCCTGCTTGGCACGGCAAGGGCACGCTGATGCCAGGCAACGGTCCCGAGCTGCGCGACATCCACGTGCCACAGGTCTCCCTGTGGTGGCCCCTCGCGCCGGGCTGGTGGCTGCTGCTCGCGCTGCTGGCGGCTGGCGCCGTCGTGCTGGTCGTTTTCCTGCGCAGGCGGGCGGCCTGGCGCCGGTTTGTCGAGGCATCGCTCGCCGACCTGCGCGACGCATCGGCACGGCATGCGCGCGATGGCGACACCCTTGCCTTCGCCGCAAACGTAAGCCAGCTGGTGCGTCGCGTGGCGCGCTTTCGCGATCCGCGTAGCGTCACGTTGTCCGGCAGCGCGTGGCGCGATGCACTTGCCGCGATCGGCCCCGATCGGGACGTGTCGCGGCTCGTGGCCCTGGACGAAGCCAAGTACCAGCGCTCGGCGGATATCGACGTGCGCGAGACGTCGGCGGCGGTCGAGGCGTGGGTGCGCAAGGCGCTGCAGCGGAGGCGACCACATGTCGCTGCCTGAATTCGCATGGCCCTGGATGTTCCTGGCGCTGCCGTTGCCCTGGCTGCTGCGGCATGTGTTGCGTCCGTTGAAGCCGGCGCAGGCGATGAACCTGCCGCAGCCCGGGCTTTCCCTGGTACAGGCGTCGCTCACCCGCGCGCCGTTCGCGGCCACGTTGCTGCTGGCGCTGGCGTGGCTCTGCCTCGTCGCCGCCGCCGCGCGTCCGCAGCACCTCGGGCCACCGGAACCGCAGCGGCGCAGCGGCCGCGCGCTCATGATGGCCGTGGACCTCTCGGGCAGCATGTCGCTCGACGACATGCAGCTGGCGGGGCGGCAGGTCACGCGTTTCGCGGCCGTGGAAGCGATCGCCGGCGACTTCATCGACCGGCGCGCGGGCGACGAACTCGGACTCATCCTGTTCGGTTCGCAGGCCTATCTCGTCACGCCGCTCACGTACGACCTGGATGCCGTGCGCGCGCAGTTGCACGGCGCCGTGGTGGGCCTGCCCGGTCGGGAGACGGCCATCGGCGATGCCCTCGCCGTAGCCGTGAAGCGGCTCGCCGACATGCCGGAAGCGGCGCGGGTCGTGGTACTGCTCACCGACGGCGTGAACAACGCCGGATCCATCGCACCCCGCGAGGCGGCGCGTGCCGCCAAGGCGGCGGGTGTGCGTGTGTACACCATCGGCATCGGTGCGAACGCCATGCGCGTGCCCGACTTCTTCGGTACCCGCGTCGTGAATCCTTCCGCCGACCTCGACGTCGGCATGCTCACCGACATCGCCAATCAGACTGGCGGGCGTTTCTTCCGGGCTACCGATACGAACGAACTGGCGAAGGCCTATCGCGCCATCGACGAACTGGAGCCGGTGCCGCAGCAAGGTGCCGCATTGCGGCCCCGCTTCGAACTCTTCCGCTGGCCGCTTCTCGCGGCGCTGGTTCTGTTCGGACTCGCGGTGCTCCCGCGGTACGTGGGGAGGAGGGCGGCCGCATGAAGACGTGGCTCGCCAACTTCCATTTCATCGAACCGCGCTGGCTCTGGCTGCTGCTTCTCGTACCGGTGCTGGCCTGGCTCGTGGCGCGGCGAAAGATGGGGGAGCGCATGCTCGCGCGCCTCGCCGACCCAGCCCTGCTGCCCTACCTGCTCGACGGCACGCCGTCCGCGTCGCGTGGGCCGGTGGCGGCGTTCGTCGGCGCGGCGATACTGGCCATCCTCGCGCTGGCAGGCCCCACGTGGGACAGGCAGTCGCAGCAACTGTTCGCCGAGCGGGCCGCCCAGGTCGTGGTCGTTTCGATGTCGCCGCATATGCTTTCGCACGACATCGTGCCCGACCGCCTCAGCCGCGCGCGCTACAAGGTGCGCGAGCTGTACGCGGCCAACCGCGACGGCATGAATGCGCTGGTCGCGTATACCGGTGAAGCCTTCACCGTCGCGCCGCTCACGACGGACGCCCATAGCGTGGACGACCTGCTCACCGCACTGGCACCGGACACGATGCCGGTGGACGGCGACGATCCCGGCAAGGCGATCGACCTTGCCGCCGATCTCATTCGCCGGGCGGATTTGCGTGGCGGCTCCATCGTGCTGGTGACAGACCGTGCGGATGCCAGCGCGGTGGCCGCGGCCCGCCGCGCGCGTGCCGCCGGCGATCGTATCTCCGTGCTCGGTATCGGCAGCGTGCGCGGCGGCCCCATCGCCACGGACGATGGCGGTTTCCTGAAGGATGCGCGTGGCGACATCGTGATGGCACCACGCGACGACGCGTCGCTTGCCGCCGTGGCGGATGCCGGAGGCGGGCGCTTCGTCGCCGTCGCCAACGACGCTTCGGACGTGACCGCCCTGGCGGGCATGGCACGCGGCGAAGGCGACAGTAAGGCCGTGGAAGGTGCCACCTCGGGCCAATGGCAGGATCGCGGTCCGTGGTTGTTGCTGCCCTTGTTGCCGATCGTGGCGCTCGCGTTCCGGCGCGGCTGGATGCTCGTGGTCGCGCTGGCCCTGTTGCCGCTGTCGCCCGCGCGCGCGGATGGCGTCACCGATGTCTTTCGCACGCGCGACCAGCAGGCCGCCCGCGCGCTTGCCGCCGGCGACGCGCATCGTGCGCAGGCATTGGCGCAGGACCCGGCATTGCGTGGTGCCGCCGCTTATCGTGCGGGCGACTACGCCTCGGCCGAGAATGCGCTCGCGCAGCGCGGCGACAGCGATTCGCAATACAACCTCGGTAACGCGTTGGCGAAGCAACAACGGTACGAGGACGCCATCGCCGCCTACGACCGCGCGCTGAAGGCGAATCCGCATAATGAAGACGCGGCGGCGAACCGCAAGGCCGTGGCCGATTTCCTGAAGCGGCAGCAAGAACAGAAAAAGCAGCAGGACAAGCAGAGCGGGCAGGGCGACAAGGACAAACCCCAGAAGGGCCAGTCCGGCGACAAGGATCAGCAGCAAGGCCAGCAGGACGGCAAGGATGGCAAGCAAGGCGAAAGCGGCAAGCAGTCCGGCGCCGATGGCAACGAGAACGGCCAGCAGCAGGGCGATCCGAACAAGGCCGGCGAAGGCGAAGGCGGCGACCGCGGCAAGGACAACGGGAAGGCGCAGGCGCCGCAGGGCGATGCGGAGAAAAAATCGCAGGCGGAACGCGCACAGGCGCGTGAAGCGCAGCAGGCGTTGAAGCAGAAGATGGACGAAGCCCTTGCGGGAAAGAAGGCGGGCGATGAAGGCAACCAGGAGCACGACCTGGGCGCCGTCTCCAGCGACGATGCTTCTTCGAAGCTGCCTGCCGACGTGCAGCGCGCGTTGATGCGCGTGCCGGACGATCCGGGCGGCCTGCTACGGAGGAAGTTCATGCTCGAATACCAACGCCGCCACGGCGCGGAGCCGGAAGAATGAACATGCGCGGGATCTTGCTCGGCATCATGCTGGGATGTTTGCCATGGCTCGCCTGGGCGCAGGACGCGTCGCCCGTGGCATCGCTCGACCGCAGCAAGGTCGGCGTGGGCGAGACGGTCACGCTCAATATCGAGATAGCCGACCAGACCACGGAGTCACCGGATCTCTCGCCCCTCACGCCGGACTTCGTGGTGCTGGGCACCTCCACCAACCACACGCTGAGCATCGTCAACGGCAGGCGCGAATCGCGCACCATCCTCGGCATCGCGCTGCGCCCGCGACGCGAGGGCCACCTCACCGTACCGGCGCTGACTATCGGCGGACAGCAGACCCAGCCCGTGTCGCTCGACGTGGTGGCCTCCACCGACACGAACGCCGCACCCGCCGATCGGCCCATCGTGCTCGAGGGAACGGCCGATCCCGCGAAGGCCTATGTGGGCCAGCAGATCGACTACACCTTGCGCCTCTATTTCGCGGTGAACCTCGCCGACGGCCAGCTGGGGGATCCTTCCGCCGAAGGTGCCGAGGTACGGCGCATCGGTCAGGATGCGAACTATCAAGCGACGCGTGGCGGCCGCCGGTTCAACGTGGTCGAGCGGCATTACGCCATCTTCCCGCAGCGCCCCGGCACGCTCGAGATCCAGCCGCCGACGTTCCAGGGCACGGCTGTGGATCCTACGGACGCGAACTCCTTCTTCGGTGCCGGCGAGCCGGTGAATGCCGTCGCGGAGAGGCTGCGTGTCGAGGTGAAGGGCCGCCCCGCGCCGGTCACCGACGGTGCCTGGATTCCGGCCCGCGATCTGAAGCTGTCGCTCGACGGCCTGCCCGCCGACGGGAAGGGTCGCGTCGGCCAGCCCATCACGCTCACCATGCGGCTGACCGCCACCGGCATGCCTTTCGAAGCACTGCCTGCGCTGTCCCTGCCGAAACTCGACGGCGCCGACGTCTACCCCGACAAGGCGGTGACCGGCGGCGGTACCAGCGGCTCCTGGATCACAGGCCGGCGGCAGCAGGGCTTCGCGGTCGTTCCGACGCGAGCAGGCACATTGCATATTCCCGCCACCACGCTGCACTGGTGGAACGTGGTCACGGACAAGCCTGAAGTCGCCACGGTACCCGCGCACGACATCGTGGTGGAGGCGGGAAGCGTGACGGGTGCCGCTCCAGCGGTAGGCCCTGCCGCGAAGGCGTCCGTCGCCGGAGCGCCTGCTTCCGCGGCAACGACCGGGACCGTCGCCCCGGCGGCCGACAGCAACATCCCCTGGCGCTGGTTGTTCGTCGGCGTGCTCGCCCTATGGCTCGTGACGATCGCCGCGTGGTTTGCCATCGCGCGCCGCGGCCTATCACGCAAGGTGAAGGTGCCGGCGGCCGACACCGAGGCACCCGTGCGTGAGCGCACGGCGCACCAGCGGTTCCTGCAGGCGGCGGCGGGTTCCGATCCCGTGGCCATGGAACATGGGCTGCTTCAATGGGCGCGTGCGGTCCGGCCATCGGTCCGTTCGCTGGGCGAGTTGTCCAGCCAACTCCGCGAGGGCCCGCAACGCGACACCATTGCGGCGCTGCAACGCGCGCGCTTCGCGGACGGAGCCGTTCCCGGTGCCGCTTTGCGCGACGCATTCGCCCATGGATTCGACTGGATGCCGTTGCCATCGGCTCATACAGGGGCCAGCCTGCCGCCGCTTTACCCGCGCTAGGTGCGCTGCAACAAGGCTTGGTAAATGGCGGTCATGCGCGCGCCGAAGGTGCAGAAGACTACGCGTCCGGGCGTCCAGGCGGCGTTGCGAACCGTCGTCACGGCGATGGCCGCCGCCGCGTCGGGCGGGTAGCCGTAGATGCCCGCGCTGATGGCCGGGAACGCGATCGAATCCAGCGCCAGTTGCCGTGCCGTTTTGAGGCAATTCGTATAGCAATCGGCCAGAAGGGCGGGCTCGCCGCGGTCACCGCCGTGCCAGACCGGGCCGACCGTGTGGATCACGAAGCGGGCGGGCAGGTCGAATCCGGGCGTGTAGCGAGCCTCTCCCGTCGGGCACCGCACGCCCCTGCGCACTTCCGGCAGGGCGCGGCATGCGGCGAGCAGCGCCGGCCCGGCGGCGCGGTGAATCGCGCCATCCACGCCACCCCCGCCAAGAAGGGATTCGTTCGCCGCGTTCACGATCGCATCCACGTCCATTGTGGTGATATCCGCCTCGATCACTTCGACTTTCATAGGAAAACTCCTTGTGACGGCCAGGTGGCATTTGGCTACGATGTCCTGGACAACCAAACGATCCAACCGAAGGCCATGGCCGAACTCAAAGTCGAAGATATCTCGTTCGCATACCTCATCAACGATGTGACCTTGCTTTTCCGCAAGCACTTCGACCGGCGGGCGGTGCGCTTTGGGCTCACGCGTGCACAGTGGCGCGCGCTCAAGGCGCTGCATCGCCGCCCCGGCATGCGCCAGAACGAATTGGCCGAGCAACTGGACATGGAGCCCATCGCGGTGGGCCGCGTCATCGACCGCCTGCAGTCGGCGGGCTTCGTGGAACGGCGGGCGGATCCGAAAGATCGCCGCGCCTGGCGCCTGCACGACACCGACCAGGCCCGCGGTGTCATCGACGACATGGAAGACATCGCCCGCGGCCTTCGCCGCGATGCCACCCAGGGCATTTCCACGGCAGAATTGCAGACCATGCTGGCCGTGCTCGACCGCATGAAGGAAAACCTCCAGGGGCTGGACGGTCCGGCCGAAGAAAGCTGAACGGCAGTCAACCCATTGTAGGCATGTGCGTTAGCTTCTACGGATAACCGCCCCCTGAACCCAAGGCCGCGCCTCCCCAGCGCGGCGACCGAACCGGAAGGATTCGGCCGGAGCCCACATGCAGCGATCCCCCGGGAAGAAACTCCTCCTCATCGTCGGCCTCCTGGTCGTCGCTGCCGTCGTATTCGGCATGTGGCGCCAACACGGAGGCGGCAGCAAGACCGCGGGCGCCAACGCCACTGCGAACGGCGCCGCGTCCGGCGTGCCCGTGACGGTTGCGGTGGCGACGCGGGGTGAAATCGACCTTTCCCTCAAGGTGATCGGGCGCGCGGAGGCGTATTCCACGGTGAACGTGCGGTCCCGTGTCAACGGCCAGCTGGAATCGCTGGCCTTCACGCCCGGAAGCCACGTGAAGAAGGGCACGCTGCTGGCCAAGGTCGACCCGCGCCCGCTGCAGGCCGCCTACGACGAAGCCATGGGCAATGTGGCCCGCGACCAGGCCCAGCTGGCGAAGGCCGAGGCCGACCAGGCCCGTTATCAGAACATGCTTGGCAAAGGCTTCGTCAGCCGGGCCGACTTCGACCTCTACAAGGCCAACCTGGGCGTAGCCCGCGCCGCCCTCGAGAGTGACCGGGCCGCCGCGCGAGCCGCCAAGACCCAACTGGATTTCACCACCATCGTGGCGCCCTTCGACGGCGTGACCGGCGCGCCATTGGCCTATCCCGGCGCCACACTGAGCGCCGACACCACCGACATCGTGGTGCTCAACGAGGTGGACCCGATCCGCGTGGCCTTCTCCATCCCCGAGGACAGCCTGGCGGCGGTGCGCAACAGTGCGCGGCGCGGCCCCCTTCCCGTGCACGCGAAGATTCCCGGCGACGATGGCGAGCCGCTGAAGGGCGAATTGGAATTCATCGACAACGCGGTGGACGCCACGACGGGAACCATCGTCCTCAAGGGCCGCTTCGCCAACGCCGACGGGCGGCTTACGCCAGGCCAGTTCGCCGAAGTGACCTTGCCGACGACGCGCCTCTTCGACGCCGTCAGCATTCCGGTAGTGGCGTTGCAGAGTTCGACGGAGGGCACGTTCGTATTCGTGGTGAAGGCGGACGGTACGGTGGAACAGCGTGCGATCGCCACCGGCGCCACCAGTGCGGACCGCGTGGTCGTCGACAAGGGCCTGCAGGCAGGGGAGCGCGTCGTCACGGAAGGCCAGATGCTGCTCGTCGACGGCGCGCGCGTGCGCGTCGACAAGGGTTGAGGGCTCGCCGATGAACCTGCCGGAACTCTGCATCCGCCGGCCGGTGATGACCACGCTGCTGATGGCGGCGCTGGTGATCTTCGGTATAGCCGCCTATCCGAAGCTACCGGTGAACGAGCTGCCCAACGTCGACTTTCCGACGATCAACATCAGCGCCAGCCTGCCCGGCGCCTCGCCGGAAACGATGGCGTCGTCGGTGGCCACGCCCCTCGAGGCGCAGCTGTCGACCATCGCCGGCATCGATTCGATGACCTCGTCCAGTTCGCTGGGCTCTACATCCATCACCGTCACCTTCGCGCTCGATCGCAGCATCGACGGCGCGGCGCAGGACGTGCAGGCGGCGATTTCCGCCGCGACGCGCCAACTGCCGCGCGACATGCCCACGCCGCCGACCTACCGCAAGGTGAACCCGGCCGATGCGCCGATCCTCTACCTCACCATGCAGTCCACCACGCTGCCGCTTTCCACGGTGGACGACTACGCCGAAACGGAACTGGCGCAGCGCCTTTCGATGGTCGACGGCGTGGCACAGGTGAACGTGTATGGCTCGCAGAAGTATGCGGTGCGCATCGCCGTCGATCCCGACCGCCTCGCCGCGACGGGCATCGGCGTGGACAAGATGCGCGACGCCATCGCCGCCGCCAACGTGAACAAGGCGACTGGCTCGCTCAACGGAAAACGCCAGTTGCTGTCGATCCGTTCGGACGGCCAGCTGATGCGCGCGGCGGATTACGGACAGATCGTCGTGGCATACCGCAACGGCGCGCCCGTGCGCCTTTCCGACATCGCCACGCCGCACGACAGTGTGCAGGACGACCAGAAAGCCAGCTGGTTCAACGGCGGCCGTTCGATCACCCTCGCCATCCAGCGCCAGCCGGGTGCGAACACGGTGGAGACGGTGGACAACATCCTCGGCCTGCTGCCCGGGTTCACCGCGACGTTGCCGCCCTCGGTGAAGTTGAACGTGATGTACGACCGTTCGGAGTCCATCCGCGATTCCGTGCACGACGTGCAATTCACGCTGGTGCTCGCGGGCGTGCTCGTGGTGCTGGTGATCTACCTGTTCCTCGGTAACGCGTCCGCTACCCTCATTCCCGCCGTGGCGCTGCCCATTTCCGTATTGGGCACCTTCGGCGCGATGTTCGCGCTCGGCTACAGCCTGGACAACCTGTCGCTCCTGGCGCTCACGCTCGCGGTGGGTTTCGTGGTCGACGACGCCATCGTGATGCTCGAGAACATCATGCGGCACATCGAGGCCGGCGAGGCACCGTTCGACGCGGCCGTGAAGGGCGCCAACGAAATCGGCTTCACCATCTTCTCGATGACCTTGTCGCTGGTGGCGGTGTTCATCCCCGTGATGTTCATGGGCGGCATCGTCGGCCGGCTGTTCCACGAGTTCGCGGTCGTCATCAGTGTGTCGATCCTCATCTCGGGTTTCGTGTCGATCACCCTCACGCCGATGCTGTGCAGCCGCTTCGTCAAGGCGCATGCGCACGAGAAGCGCAGTTTCATCGTCCGCTGGTTCGACCGGGGCTTCACGGCCGTATCGAACGGTTATGCGAGTTCGCTGGGCTGGGGCATGCGGCATCCGCGCACCGTCCTCGGCGTCTTCGCGCTCAGCCTTGTCGCGACGGGCGTGCTTTTCGTCATCACCCCCAAGGACTTCATCCCCGCGGGCGACAGCGGCCAGTTGCGCGTGACCACGGAAGGGCCCACCGACATTTCCTTTGCCGCGATGTCGGTTCGCCAGCAGGCGCTGGCCACCATCGCGCAACAGGACCCGAATATCGAGGCGGTGATGTCGAGCGTCGGCGCGGGCGGTCCGCGTGCCACCGCGAACGCGGGTTCCATGCTCCTGCGCCTGAAATCGCCGGCCGATCGTGGCCACACCACACCCGATGAGGTCACTCAGGACCTGCGCCGCAAGTTCGCCGAGGTGCCGGGCATCCGCACCTACATCCAGAATCCCCCCGCGATCCAGGTCGGTGGCCGGCAGTCGAAGGCGCAATACCAGTACACCGTGCAATCGACCGACCTGCATGCGCTCTACGATTGGTCGGGCCGACTCGCCGTCGCATTCCAGAAGCTGCCGGGTTTCCAGGACGTGACCACCGACCTCGACCTCAACAGTCCATCCATGGTCGTTACGGTGAATCGCGACAAGCTGGCGCCGCTGGGCCTCACCATGGACCAGGTGCAGACAGCGCTCGGCTCCGCGTTCGGCGAGAACCAGATCTCGACGATCTATGGCGCCGCCACGCAGTATTGGGTGATCCTCCAAGTAGAACGGCGCATGCAGGACGACCCCGCCGTGCTGTCAAGACTCTATGTCACCTCGGACAGCGGCAAGCTCATTCCCCTGAACACGGTGGCGAGCTTCAAGCGGACACCGCAGGTACTCACCGTGAACCACCAGGGGCAGTTGCCTGCGGTCACGGTGTCGTTCAACCTCGCGCCCGGCGTGTCGCTGAGCGACGCCGTGTCGAGCATCGATCGCGCCACCACCGAGATGAAGCTGCCGCCCACGCTGAGCGGTGCGGTGCAGGGCACGGCGCAGGCATTCCAGGATTCCGTGAAGGGCATGGGCCTGCTGCTCCTGCTGGCCGTGTTCGTGATCTACCTCGTGCTGGGCATCCTCTACGAGAGCTTCATCCACCCGTTGACGATCCTTTCCGGATTGCCGGCGGCGGCGGTGGGCGCGCTGCTCACGCTGGTGATCTTCAACGCATCGCTCGACCTGTTCGCGTTCGTCGGCATCATCATGCTGGTGGGCATCGTGAAGAAGAATGCGATCATGATGATCGACTTCGCGCTGGAGCGTCAGCGCGAGCCGGGCCTGGCACCGTTCGACGCCATCTACGAGGCATGCCGCGTGCGTTTCCGCCCCATCATGATGACGACGATGGCGGCCTTCGCGGGCACGTTGCCGATCGCGCTGGGCATCGGCGCCGGTGCGGAAACGCGCCGCCCGCTGGGCCTGGCGGTGGTGGGCGGATTGATCGTTTCGCAGATCCTGACGCTGTACCTCACGCCGGTGATCTACCTCTACATGAATCGCCTGCAGGACAGGCTGGCGCCGGCGAAGAAGCTGGAAACCACGCCGGCGCACTGAGGCGCTCCAGGGCCTCTTGCATCTGTGGGAGCCGCTTCAGCGGCGATCCCGCGGCAGCGGGCAGCTTGCCGTGAGCACCCATCGCCGCTGAAGCGGCTCCCACATCGCGTCACGGGCCGACTGTCTCAGTCGTGCGCGCCGTCGTTCTTGAAGGCGCCCGGTGCGGAACCGAAATCGCCGTTCGCCTGCGCGGCCATGTATGCGAACGCCGCATACACCGCCACGTTCTGTGCGAGCGCCTTCGGGTCGATCTTGTCGAGCGTGTCGTTGGCGTTGTGGTGGTAGTCGAAGTAGTCCGTACCGTCCTGCGTGAGCGACAGCGCAGCCATGCCCTTCGCATGCATCTGCGACAGGTCGGAACCGCCGCCACCCGGCTTGGATGCGTCGTACGCCACGCCGATCGGCTCGATCACCTTCGCGATCTGCTCGATGGCGCCGCGCGCTTCCGGCTTCACGCTGGCGGTCATGCGCCAGATGCGGCCGGCGCCGAAGTCGGACTCGGTGCCCAGCTGGAACTTCGAGACTTCCTTCGCATGCGCCTCGGCGTAGGCGCGGCCGCCCCACAGGCCCATCTCTTCGTTCGCGAAGGCGATGACGCGAATGGTGCGATCCGGACGCTGCGGCATGTCCTTGATCAGCTTCGCGGCGGCCGCGGCAATCGCCACGCCGGCGCCGTCGTCGATGGCACCGGTACCGAGGTCCCACGAATCGAGGTGGCCGCCGATGGCGACGACCTGGTCGGGATGCTTGCGGCCGGTGACTTCCGCGATCACGTTCTCGCCTTCATACGTACCCGCGAAACCGACGTCGAGGTCGAGCTTCAGCGACACCGGCTTGCCTTCCTTCAGGATGCGCTCGAGCTGATCGGCGTCCGGCAGCGAGAGCGCCGCGGCGGGAATGGCCTCCTTCGGGTCGCGGAAGCCCGTGACGCCCGTGTGCGGCGTGCGGCTGTGCGGATCGGTGCCGGCGGAGCGCAGCAGGTACGCCGCGGCACCCATCTTCGCGGCGATCACCGCGCCCATCGTGCGCGTGGCCGAGCCCATGCCGTAATCGTGGCCGTCCTTCTGCCGCTGCATGTGCGTGCCGACGTAGACGATCTTGCCCGTGACCGAGGCCGGGTCGGCTTTCTTCAGGGCGTCCAGGTCGTCGAAGCCGACCACTTCGGCGGTGAGGCCGCCCTTGGGGGTGCCGGCGGAATAACCCAGCGCCGTGAGCAGCAGCGGCTGCGGGAACGGCGCGACGATCTCGGCGTGCTCGCTGTGGCGCTGCCAGAGCGGGTAGCTCACCTTCTCCGTATAGACCTTGTCGAAGCCCATCGCCTTGAATTTGGCCACCGTCCAGGCTACGCCACGCGCATCGGCGGCGCTGCCGGCCACGCGGGGGCCGACCTCGGTCGTCAGCTGGCTCACGAACTCGTAGCCGGTGTTGTCGTTCATCGCCCGGTCGCGCAGTTCGGTGGCGGCGGCGACGGCCTTTTCCGGAATCGTGGTGGCCTTGTCGGCGGCGTGGGCGGAAAAGGCAAGCGCAAGGCACGCGGCCAGCGCGTGGAGACGGAGCGTATGACGCATGTGTAACCCCCGGGGACGGAAACGTCGATTATTGCGCCGGGGCAAAAACGGCAGATAGGCCGGAAGTCATGGAATGCGGACCTGTGGGAGCCGCTTCAGCGGCGATCCCGCGGCAGCGGGCAAGCTCCCATCGCCGCTGAAGCGGCTCCCACAGAGTTTCAGGGCGTGCGGTTCTGCTGCTTCAGCAGGTCGCGGATTTCCGTGAGCAGCGCCACGTCCGCCGGCGGCGGGGCAGGCTTGGCTTCCTCATGGCGGGTGAGGCGGTTGATGGCCTTGACCACCAGGAAGATCGCGAACGCGATGATGACGAACTGGATCAGCACGTTGATGAAGACGCCGTACTGCACGGCCACTTCGGCCGTCTTGGTGGCCGGGTCGCCGGGCTTCAGCACCCATTTCCAGTCCGAGAAGTCGATGCCCCCGATGGCCCAGCCGAGCGGCGGCATGATGATGTTGTCGACCAGCGACGTGACGATCTTGCCGAACGCGGCGCCGATCACGACACCGACGGCGAGGTCGACCACGTTACCGCGCAGCGCGAATTTCTTGAATTCCGCGATGAAGCTCATCGGCCCTTCTCCTCATGGCATGGCAGCGTACGAAACAAAGCTAACGATCCTTATGTCGGCACATCGCGAAGTCAGACCACGCGCCCCTCCAGCGTGGCGATACCGTCGAGCGTGGCGCGGAAGCGATCGCCTCGCGCCAGGGCGGCCACGCCGGCGGGTGTGCCGGTGTAGACGATATCACCGGCCTTCAGTTCGAACAGCCGCGACAGTGCACTGAGGATTTCCGGCACATCGAGCACCATGTCGCCGAGCGTGGCCTGCTGGCGCATTTCGCCGTTGACCTCGAGCGCGATGCGCGTTCCTGCCGATATCGCAACGTCGCCGGCGGGAACCAGTGCCGATACGGGCGCGGAATGATCGAAGGCCTTGGCGACGTCCCAAGGAGCGCCCTTCGCCTTCGCCTGCGCCTGCAGGTCGCGCCGGGTGAGGTCCAGGCCCACGCCGTAACCCCAGACGAGCTTGCCGGCTTGCTCCACGGACAGGTCGGAACCACCGGCGCCGAGGGCGACCACCATCTCCACTTCGTGGTGCAGGTCGTTCGTGGCGGAAGGGTACGGGACGTCCGCGCCGTCGGTCACGATGGCATCGGCGGGCTTGGTGAAGAACATGGGATTGGCCTTGTCCACCGATGCGCCCATTTCGCGGGCGTGGTCGGCGTAGTTGCGGCCGATGCAGAAGACACGGCGGACCGGGAAGCGCTCGGCGCGCCCGGCGACGGGAATGCTCGGCTGGGCCGGCGAAGGGATGACGGTATTCATGTGTCCAAGCCTAGCAGGTGACACCTGTCACGGCAGATGACTGATGGGCGGAAGTGGTGCACGGTCCCCGCGGGAACGCATGATCTTGCTGCCGACATGGCCAAGGGGAAAGAGGGAAGATGACTTCGAACACCGAGCTGCTGCGGCAGCTGAAGATCGACAAATCCGCCAGGGAGGCGCAAGGGGGAGGTGCCGGCGGCCGCGGCATCCTGATCGGCGCGGCGGTGCTGGTCGCGCTGCTGGCGCTGGCCGGCGGCACCTGGTTCTACCTTGCCCATCGGCCCGTGGAAGTGCGCACCGCCACGGCCGTCGCGCCCAGCGCGGGCAGCGAGGCGGGCGCGGTGCTCCAGGCCACCGGTTACGTCACCGCGCGCCGCCAGGCGACGGTATCGGCGCAGATCACCGGCACGCTTACGGAAGTCCTGATCGAGGAAGGCGACCGGGTGAAGAAGGGACAGGTACTGGCCCGGCTCGAGGACAACGCCTTGCGCGCGAGCCTCGACTCCGCCCGCGCCAGCGCCGCCGCCGCGCATGCCAGCGTGTTGCAGACCGAGGCACAGCTTGCGCAGGCGCGCCGCGACGCCGATCGGCAGGAAGCCCTCGTGGGTCGCGGACTGGTCTCGCGCCAGCTCGCCGAGCAGACCCGCACCCAAGCCGACACCTATCGCGCGCAGCTCAACACGGCACGACGCCAGGCCGAAGCCGCCGATGCGCAGGTGGGCGTGGGCCAGGTCAATCTCGATTACACCGTGGTGCGCGCGCCGTTCGACGGCGTGATCACCGACAAGGCCGCGCAGGTGGGCGAAATCGTGTCGCCGCTTTCCGCGGGCGGCGGGTTCACGCGCACGGGCGTGGGCACCATCGTCGATATGGATTCGCTGGAAATCGACGTCGACGTCAACGAGGCCTATATCGGCCGCGTGCAGCCCGACATGCCGGCGGAAGCCGTGCTCGATGCTTATCCGGACTGGCGCATTCCCGCGCACGTGATCGCCATCGTGCCCGCCGCGGACCGCGGCAAGGCCACGGTGAAGGTGCGCGTCGCGCTCGAACAGAAAGACGCCCGCATCGTGCCCGACATGGGCGTGCGGGTCTCCTTCCTCGAACGGCGCGCGCCCGCCCAGGCAAACGTTCCCAACGGCGTGCTCGTGCCGGCGGCGGCCCTCGTCCGCCGCGACGATCGCGACGTGGTCTACACCGTTGCCGACGGCAAGGCCGCGAAGCGCCCCGTGAAAGCCGCGAACCAGACCACCGGGGACCTGCGCCTGGTCACCGAAGGAATCGCCGCCGGCGACACCGTGATCGTGTCGCCACCTTCCGATCTCGCCGACGGCGCCGCCGTCCGCGTCGCCACTACGCCCTGACATGCACGGAGACACCACCATGGCCACCCTGATCGACATCCAGGATCTTTCCAAGGTCTACGAGCGCGGCCGGCAGAAGGTCGAAGTGCTGCATGGCGTGAACCTAAAGATCGAGGAAGGCGACTTCCTCGCGCTGATGGGCCCGTCGGGTTCGGGCAAGACCACGTTGCTGAACCTGATCGGCGGACTCGATACGCCGACCGGCGGCAGCATCACCGTCGCGGGCGACCGCATCGACCAGCTCGGGTCCGGTGCGCTGGCGAAATGGCGCGCGGCGCACGTGGGCTTCGTCTTTCAGTTCTACAACCTCATGCCGATGCTCACCGCGCAGCGCAACGTGGAACTGCCGTTGCTGCTCACGAAGCTGTCCGGCGCGCAGCGGAAGCAGAACGCGTCCATAGCCTTGCAGCTGGTGGGCCTTGCCGACCGCGCCACGCACAAGCCGTCGGAGCTCTCGGGCGGACAGCAGCAGCGCGTGGCGATCGCGCGCGCCATCGTTTCCGATCCCACCCTGCTGGTATGCGACGAGCCCACGGGTGACCTCGACCGCCAGTCCGCCGAGGAAATCCTCGGCCTCCTGCGCGAACTCAACCGCGAGCATGGCAAGACCATCGTGATGGTGACGCACGATCCCAAGGCCGCCGAGTACGCCAACCACATCCTGCACCTCGACAAGGGTACCCTCGTCGAACAGGCCCTGGTGTGACGGGGAGGATGCCGGCATGAAGTACCTGCACCTCATCTGGGCCGCGCTGTTCCGGCGCAAGGCGCGCACCTTCTTCACCCTGGTGTCGATCCTCGCGGCATTCCTCCTGTTCGGCATGCTCGACGCCACCCGCGCCGCGTTCTCTTCCGGGGGCAGCGTGATCGGCGTCGATCGCCTGATCACTACCTCGCGCTATTCCATCATCCAGTCGCTGCCCGCCAGCCTTGCGACGCGCATGCAGGCGGTGCCGGGCGTGAAGAGCGTGGGCTACGCGAACTGGTTCGGCGGTATCTACCAGGACCCGAAGAACTTCGTGCTCAGCTTCGCGGTGAGCGACAACTATCTCGACATCTACCACGAGATCGTGCTGCCTCCCGAACAGCGCAAGGCCTTCGAGAACACCCGCACGGGTGCCATCGTCGGCGAGGCGCTGGCGAAGCGCTTCGGCTGGAAGGTGGGCGACAAGATTCCGCTGCAGTCCACGATCTTCCCGCAACGCAACGGCGACAAGACGTGGCCGTTCGACCTCGTGGGCATCTACACGCCCGCGAAGGGCGCCGCCAACGGCACCGACCAGCAGTTCTTCTTCCACCACAAGTACTTCGAGGACGCCAACGCTTTCCAGACCCTAGGAACCACGGTGGGGTGGTATGCGGTGAAGCTTACGTCCGCCGACAAGGCCGACGCCGTGGCCAAGGCCATCGACGCGCTCTCGGCCAATTCCGACCACGAGACGAAGACGCAGACGGAGCAGGCGTTCAACGCCTCGTTCGCCAAGCAGCTCGGCGACATTGGCCTGATCGTGTCGGCGATCATGGGCGCAGTGTTCTTCACGCTGATCCTGCTTACCGGCAACACCATGGCGCAGGCGGTGCGCGAACGCACGAACGAGTTGGCCGTGCTGAAGACGATCGGTTTCTCCAGCGGCAGCGTGCTCGGCATGGTGCTGGCCGAGGGCGTGCTGTTGCTGTTGCTTGGCGGAGTGCTCGGGCTGGGCCTCGCGGGCGTCCTCGTGCCGATCGTGGCGAAGGGCAGCGGCGGCATGCTCAACCTCCCGCCCATCGGCATGCAGACCTGGATCCTCGGCATCGTGCTGATGCTGGTCATCGGCGCGCTCGTCGGCGCGCTGCCCGCCATCCGCGCCATGCGGTTGAACATCGTCGACGCGCTCGCCGGTCGCTGAGGAGACACATCGATGAAAAGTGCAAAGACATTCGGCGTTCGTGTCCTCACCCTGCTTGTGGTGGCGGTGTTCCTCGCGGTCTGGATCGTGCTGCCGTGGCCCGGCATCGTCGCGCTGGCCGTGGCGCTCGCCCTATGGATGGCGGCCACCCGGCGCGGGCGGCAGACATGGGAGGTGACCAAGGTGGGACTCGCCACGGTCACCCAGCGGCTGGGCTCCTCGTCGGTCGTGGTCGTGGGCATCGCTGGTGTGGTGGGCGTCCTCGTGGCGATGCTCGCCATGAGCGAAGGCTTCGCCGATACCCTGCGGGCCACGGGCAACGACCGTACGGCCATCGTGCTGCGCGGCGGATCGCAGGCGGAGCTCAACTCCATCCTCGACCGCGACAGCGCCAACGTGGTGATCCAGGCGCCCGGCGTGAAGAAGGACGCGCAAGGCAGACCGATCGCCTCCGGCGAACTCGTCGTCGTGGCGAACCTGCCGCGCAAAGGCGATCCGAACAGCGATTCGAACGTGCCGATCCGCGGCGTGAGCGAGGACGTCTGGAGCCTGCGCGACCAGGTGAAGATCGTGGAGGGTCGCAAGTTCAAGCCGGGCCTGCGCGAACTGATCGTCGGCAAGGGCGCCCGGGAGCAGTTCGAGGGGCTGGACGTCGGCAAGAGCATCCGCCTCGCCGGACAGACCTGGACCGTAGTCGGCACCTTCGCATCGAACGATGCACTGGAATCGGAACTCTGGGGCGACACGCAGAGCGTCGCCTCGGCGTACCGCCGCGGCAGCAGCGTGCAGTCGGTGACGGTGCTGCTCGATTCGCCGAAGGCGTTCGACACCTTCAAGGCCAGCCTCGCGGCGGATCCCCGCCTGAAGGTGGACGCGAGCACCACGCGCGAGTACTTCGGCAAGCAGTCGGAAGGCCTGACCAAGGTATTGCGCGCGGTGGGCATCACCGTGGGCATCATCATGGCGATCGGTGCCGTGTTCGGCGCGCTCAACACGATGTTCGCGGCCATCCAGGCGCGTGCACGCGAAATCGCCACGCTTCGCGCCATCGGTTTCCGCGGGTTGCCGGTGGTGGTGTCGGTGATGCTGGAGACGATGCTGCTCGCGTTGCTCGGCGGCGTGATAGGCGCCGGTATCGTCTGGATCGTCTTCAACGGCTATACGGCATCCACGCTGGGCTCGAACTTCAGCCAGGTGGTCTTCCGCTTCCACGTGAGCGGTAGCCTGCTCTGGACCGGCATCAAATGGGCGCTCGCCATCGGTTTCATCGGCGGACTGTTCCCGGCCCTGCGCGCCGCACGGGTGCCGGTGACCACGGCGTTGCGGGAGCTGTGATCTTTGCGGCGCACTCGTGCGTGCAGCGGCGCGGCTTACTCGAATGAGCCGTCACCGCCCTTGGTCGCTATCGCATTCCCTATTGGGGAGGCTCGACGAACACGCGGGCATACGCGCGGCTGACTGCGAAGGACTTTTATAACTGGATGCGATAGGCAGAAGTCCCGGCGTCGCCTGTCCTGACACCAGGATGTGTCTCGCTTCCAGCAGCCGCAGTTGCCTCTGGTATTGGCGGTGTCATTAAGGGTGCCATGCGCCCAGGTGGCCGACATATCGCCGCATATGGAAGATGCAAACACGCAAGCTTTGAGGCGTCGCTGCCGGAAATGCGCATTTATAGACGATGTTCTTCCTCGAATAGCGCAAATTGTAGGGGTACACCTACAGACTCAAGTCTCGTGATTCTGCTATACGGGATGTGAAACGGGGCCGCTCACAATTGATCAGAAAGGAGCATCGTCTATGCGAGCAATGCAAGCCATAGTCACAGTCACTCTGGCGTTAATTGCTTTTATTCCGCTGGCGGTAGCCAGGGCAGCCACGGTGGAACCGATAACGGTTGTACTGTCATCTTCGCCGGACCCTGCAGATGCTGGAACTGCAAAGATTATCGTCACGATAACCAATAACGGTGATGCGCCAGTTACTTTGTATAAGTACCGTCTTCCATTCGACTGGAATGGTCCATTGCCCAATAGTCAGTTCGAAGTTAGATCTCCCGAAGGCCAAATCCAAGAGTATGTTGGAGATTTTGACTACGTTGTTGGTACAAGCCCAAGCAACTTCGTCCAGTTGCAGCCCCATCAAACCTTAAGTGGGAAGGTTGACCTCTGGTTGTCGTACAGATTTGATTTGCAGGTATTCAACCGATTCAAGGTCCGTTACCAGCTTCCCTTGGGAATCGTAATGGAGGGGGACGAAGCAGACGAGAATGCGCCCGATTACGAGAACAATCCAAATCGGAGGCGGCTGGTTGAGAGCAATGAACTTCAAATAACGGTTATTCCAGGTGCGGGCATCAACGCACCAGGTCCGTCTCACCGTCGTGGTGCTGACACAATCAATTTGAATACCTTTTCGTCCGGGTATGCAATCAACGATCCTGATGGCACATGTAAGGACGGTCAGCCTGAGATGGTAATTAATGCCTTCCTCGGAGCCAATGATATTGCGTCATCATCGGTTTATTATACCAGCACGATCTTCGGTCAAAACGGATATGATTCAACGAAGGAAGCGGCGAAGACTTGGACCGAATACTTCGGCTCCTATGACGGCGATGGAAAAATGCCGGGCAGTGGAGGTTCTTATTATTCCAGGTTTGGCACGACAGTAGCGAAGATGCGTGCCCTGCTTTACGACTCTGCGGCGCATTATCCAGGACTTACATTTTCACCAACAATACAATGCACCTGCCCGCCCAATACCATGCCTGATGTGGCGGCGAAGGCCCGTCCTTACCACACAATCTTGCTATGTCAGAAATTCTTTGAGCTTCCAGCCAAGGGTGGCCCGAATTCGCAGGCTCTTACGCTTTACCATGAATTAAGTCACTACAAAACCGCCATCGATAATGGTAGCGGCGGAACTGTGCAAGTCCCGGCAACCGTTGATTACGGATATACCGACGCTTGGGACCGGTCTCTTGCTCGCGATCACCCGGATCAGGCCGTAGCTAACGCTGAGAATTATGAGAAATTTGGTATCGCTGCAATGCGATATCTCCAGCGTCCGGGTTGGTAACTCGCCGATAAACGTGACACGTGATCTGTGTCGTACAGGCCAGGTGGTCTTCCGCTTCCATATGAGCGGCAACCTGCTCTAGAACGGCATCAAGTGGGCGCTGGTCATCGGCTTCATCAGCGGACTGTTCCCGGCCCTTCGCGCCGCGCGGGTGCCGGTGACCACGGCGCTGCGGGAGCTGTAATTGTCGGGGGCCGCACCGTGTTGACTGGGCGCTCCTACGGTAACGTACACTTCCGGCACGCTGCCCTCTTCCTTTACACCTATGTCCTGTTCCTCATCCGGATCGGGAGTGCGGCATCTGCCCTCGTGGGCATGGCCCTGTTTCTTGGCCATACCGGGTTCTTCGTGCACGCGCTGACGGCGCGCAAGAGACGCTCGTTGCCGACAGCCGCCCAGCCTAGCCCGCCGGATCTTCCCCGTTCCTGATCGCCACCGCGTCCCTGCGCGGTGGTGACCCGAACATGCGCGCGTATTCGCGACTGAACTGGGAGGGGCTTTCGTAGCCGACACGATAGGCGGCGGTTTCGGCGTTGGCTTGCCCAGCCACCAGCAGGTGCCTCGCTTCCAGCAGCCGCAATTGCTTCTGGTACTGCAGCGGCGTCATCGACGTCAGCGCCTTGAAGTGTCGGTGGAACGCCGACGGACTGAGCTGGGCGATGCTCGCCAGTTCATCGATGTGCATGGGTTCGGCGAAGTTGGCGCGCAAGGTTTGCACGGCGCCGAGCACGCGTCGCGTGCCCGGATCGCCGAGCGTCACCTTCGCCACATCGGCAGCGTGCGGCCCGGTGAGCAACCAATAGGCGATTTCACGCTTGATCAACGGCGCCACGTGGGGAATCGCTTCCGGCGTATCCAGCAACCGAACCAGGCGCAGCACGCAGTCCGAAAGCGGGCCGTCGTAGTGCGTGACGAAAACCCCGCGTGCCACGCCCGGCGACGGCCGTACCGGTGTCGGCAGTTCCTCGATCACCTGGCCCAGCATCTTCGGATCCAGACCGACGGCGATGCCCAGGAACGGCTCGTCAGGGCTGGCTTGAACGACGCGGCTGAAGGCCGGCATCTCGACGCTGACCACCAGCGCCTGCCCGGCGCCGTATTCGTAGCGCCGCCCACCGAAGGCGCTCCACTTAGCGCCCTGGGCCACCACGCACAGCGATGGACGAAACAAGACCTGCGACTGGTGCGGCAGGTCGGCACGCATGATCACCACGTCGTCGATCGCGGTGAACCACGGCGACGTGCCGCCTTGGCTATCGGTGTAACGCTTTATGGCGTCGAGCAGCGGGCGCGACATGGGGCCATCCGAGGGGGTGGTCGATGCAAAGCATCCTATCCCGGTGAGCATTCTTTCGCCGGTTGGGTGACAGGATTGGGCAAGAACGTGCTCGGTTTCGGCATATGGGCTCGCCGCTCTCCTTCAAGCTGGGGCCCCATCCATTACGCCTTTTCGGCAATTGAGTCGCAAAGTCTTGCGATTTCTGCGCAGGGGCTCGTATAACCCTGCGACACGAAGTGCGCGCGAGGACCGGGCCATCTAGTCTGTTCTCGCTTTGAACAAGCGTTCGACAGGGAGCAGGTGGGTGGGTGTTTTCCGGGGGTCTCTTACGCGCGCGCACGAATGCATCCCCAAGTCATCTGACCCCTTGGCAATGAATTACGCGACCAAGATGACATTGGACCGGCTGGTAACTCATCGCTACGAGCCAGCAGATGAGTGCGGAAGGGTTACCCCTCTATCGGTCGTGCGGGCGGTCCGGAGCCTGGACGCGAAAGTGCATACCCTTCTAAGTCTGGAAGGCGACGATGAGCGGTATCCAAAGTTGATGATCGGTGGAGGATCCGGTCGATTTATCGTCGCCTACGCGGAGGGCGGAGGCCAGCCGGAGTGGTGGAGCGTTGTTGATCGCAGCAAAGATGATGGCAGTGAGGTGTTGATTGTTGGGGGGCAGGAGGGCGAGTACCCGTCCAATCTCCTCGTTGAACTTGATACGGCAGAAAGGATTGCGCTTCACTTTCTGGAATCCGGAGATATGTATCCCGGGGTTCAATGGGAATGCCAATGAAACCTAAGTCCATCGTAAACCCGGGGCAGAAATGAAGGTCACTCCTATCGCGCTTGAGCTTACGGACGAGCAGAAGGCTTATTTCAAGCCGATGCTCCCCCCAATCGAAATGATTCGCGCCTATCTGTCAAGAAAGTGGGCGGGCATCGTCAAGCGCGGATCCATCGAAGCAGACGAGCAGTTCTAGCGTGACAATGACTTCTTTCTCCAGAGCCATCGTTCGTCTATATGGATGTTTCCTCGTGCTGGTGGTGTCGATATCGCTGTATGCCTGTGAAAAAAAACAGGACGAAGGTTATTCGCCGAATGGCAGTGAGCCATCTCTACGCGAACAGTACAGCAGCTTTCCGGCCTTGCCCGCGACGCGCGATGCCTTTGATGCCGCGGTAGCTGGGGTAGGACTCAGAGTTGAGGAGCGGGTTAAGAATTACACGGAAGGTGGCCCGCTGACCTGCCCCGCACCGCTCAGGGCTCCGGAAGAAATTCGGCGCCGCATAGCGAGTTGTTTAATGATCTACGGCAAGGATACCCCGGAGTTTTCTGAACAATATGTGGCGTTTATCGACGGCACCGGCTCCGTCATCTATGTGGAGAACGCTTACGGATACCCTTCTAGATAAGTAATCGTGGCCTTGCGAAGTGACCGCCTTCAAGATCAGGCAAGAAAACGCCCACTTCCGGCATTCGATCCCGACGCACCCGCGCCTAATCTTCCCGTCATCATTCAACGGGAGTGCGTCATGCAAGGTTCCGAATCGAAAGGCCGCGTCGCCGTGGTCACCGGCGGCAGTCGCGGGCTGGGGCGCAATACGGTGCTGCAACTGGCCCGACGCAGGGTGTTCAGCGTCTTCACTTATCACTCCAACGAGACGGAGGCCAAGGCTGTCGTCGAGATGGCCGCGGCGGAAGGCGCCAAGGCCGTGGCGCTTCAGCTCGACACCGGCAATACCGCCGCGTTTCCGGATTTCACGCAGCGCTTGCGGGAGGCCTTGCGGCAGCTGGGAGCCGAGAGCTTCGACTACCTCGTGCATAACGCGGGCACCTCGCATCACGCGCCGATCGCGGACACCACCGAGGCGCAGGTGGATGCCCTCTACCAGGTGCATTTCAAGGGCGTGTTCTTCCTGACCCAGGCGTTGCTTCCCCTGCTGCGCGATGGCGGCCGCATCGTGACGGTATCCAGTGGCCTGACGCGTGTAGCCATGCCGGGCAGTGCTCCCTACGCAGCCATGAAAGGCGCGGTGGAGGTTCTCACCCGCTACCTGGCCAAGGAGCTGGGACCGCGCGGCATCACGGCGAACTGTGTCGCGCCAGGTGCTGTGGAGACGGACTTCAGCGGCGGCATGGTGCGGGACAACCCGGAGGTGAACAAGATGGTGGCCGGGTTCACCGCGCTCGGCCGCGCCGGCGTGCCGGACGACATCGGCCCCATGATCGCGTCGCTCCTGTCGGACGACAACCGATGGGTTAACGGCCAGCGCATCGAAGTATCGGGCGGCATGCTGCTCTAGTCCGGCGCCCGCACGCCGGATCAATCGCTCCAGGTCAGCTTCGCGGAGCCCAAGGTGTCGGTGCGGCGCACGCACTGGCGCGACTCCATGGACCACGACCCGCCGCTGTCCAGGCAGGCGTCCACATCGGCGAGTTCCTGCGCCAGCCCGCGCGGATCGGGTGCTTGCGGGTGGAAGCGCTGGCAGGATGCGAGCGCGGCGATGGCCACGCCGAAAACCGTGATCATGCGCGCCATCCACCAGCGTCGGCTTTGCGGGCAGCCGAAAGGTATCGATCCGGTCCGAGCCAAGGCCTCACTCCCGTAACGAGGCAGGCCAGCCTAGGGAGTCGTGAGATCAACGGACATCGAATAATTCTGAAAACGGGCGCGGTGGGCCTACTGTGGGACCCACGTCACACTCGTGTCAGGCTTTGCGCACCCGCATCATCGTGATAATGCCGACACCCACGAGGATGATGGCCATGCCGGTGAGATCGAACGCGCCCACATGCTCGCCGGCGAGGGCCACGCCGAACAGCACGGCCACCGGCGGGTTCACGTAGGCATAGCTGGTGGCAAGCGCGGGCCGCACCGTCTTGAGCACGTAGAGGTAAGCGCTGAAGGCGATGATCGAGCCGAAGACGACGAGATAACCGAGCGCCGCCGTGGCGCCCGCTTCCGGATGCGCCGGAATGCGTTCGCCGTGCAGCAGCGCGATGATCGACAGCGAGACGCTGGCGCAGAGCATCTGCGCGGCGGTGTTCATCGGCCCCTTCGGCATGTCCTGGCGCTTCGACCACACCGAGCCGAAGGCCCACGACATCGCGGCGACGATCAACGCGATGGCCCCCAGCGGCGAGCCGGCCAGGCCGGCGCCGAGGTTCAGCACGATGACGCCCACGAAACCGAGCAGAAGCCCCACCGTTTCGCCGCGCGACGGCCACTCGCCGTAGATGCCGCCGAACACCGCGGCGAACAGCGGCATGCTTGCCACCGCCACGGCGGCGATGCCCGAGCCCACCGACTGCTCCGCGAAGCAGACCAGGCCGTTGCCGCCCGCCAGCAGCAGCGTGCCGACGATGGCGGCGTTCTTCCACTGGCGCGCGGTGGGCAGGGCTTCACCACGTACGCGCAGTACGGCGAACAGGAGCACGCCCGCGACGGCGAAGCGGATGGCGGCCAGCATGAAGGGCGGATAGCTCACCAGCGCATAGCGGATGGCGAGGTAAGTGGAACCCCAGATCACGTACAGCGCGAACAGCGACAGCGGCACCAGCCAGCGCGGATCGGCCACGGCGGAGACGGGGGCTTGGTTGGTACAGGCAGTGTCTGACATGGGGAAATCCGGGGTCGTTCGCAGCGCGTCGTGCGTTGCGAATCACGCAAGATATCGCTGCCGGCCTCGCCGCGGTAGCGAAACCTTTCGAGGTCAGCCTTGAATGGGTTTCATGGCCCGCTCGGTGGCGAGCAACTGCTGTTTGATGTCCAGGCCCCAGCGCCAGCCGCCCAGGCTGCCGTCCTCGCGGATGATCCGGTGGCAGGGCACCAGCAGCGCCAGTTTGTTGCTGCCGCAGGCTCGCCCGATGGCTCGCGCGGCCTTCGGCACGCCCAGCTTCGCGGCCAGTTCGCCGTAGCTCAGGGTCTCGCCGCGGGGAATGCGGGTAAGGGCGTCCCAGACACGCCACTGGAAAGCCGTGGCCGCCACGTCCAGGGGCGGCATGGCCGGTGCGTCGCGATCGCTCCAACCCAGCTCGCTGGCCACGCGGCCGATCACCGCGTCGAGCCATTCTTCGCGGCCTTCGTCCACGCGTTCGCGTTGGGCAAGGGGAAACTCCGCCGCGAGACGGGCTTCGAGTTCGGCATCGGTATCGCCCAGCGTGACCGAGCAGATGCCCTTCGCGGTGGTAGCCACCAGCAGCTGCCCCAGCGGTGTGCTCGTGGTGGTGTAGCGAATGGAGGCGCCCGCGCCGCCGGCGCGGTAGCTGGCTGGGGTCATGCCAAGGCGGCGGTCGCTTTCCTCGTACACGCGGCTGCCAGAGCCGAACCCGGCTTCGTAGACCGCGTCGGTGACGGCCGCACCGTCGCGCAGCGCGTCACGCAACTGGCCGAAGCGGCGGGCGCGGGCGTATTCGGCCGGGCTGACCCCGTAGCGGCGGCGGAAGGCCCGCTGCAGATGCGTGGGGCTCAGGCCCGCAATGCCTGCGAGCGTGGCGAGATCGGTGGCGCCGTCGCCGCGCTCGAGGGCGGCGCGGACGCGTTCAAGGGCATCGTCGGCGGTGGGGCGCATGGGGCGGATATGGGCGTTCATCGTGGCCTCCTTGATGGAGACCAGCGTAGGACGAGGGCGCCCCCGTCACCATCCGCTTCTTGCGCGGATCAGTGATGGACCGGCCGGCCCTGGCGGATGACGACGAATTCGCCTTCCAGGACATCCGGCTGCTTCGCCGTGGGGCGGGCGCCGCCCGCCATGCGGGTACGGGAAAGCTTCCACTGGCGCACGGCCAGGAAGACCAGGCCGCCCGCGAACAACACGCCGAGCACGACCACGCCGAACACCAGCAGCACGCCCACCACGGCAAGGCCCAGCACCAGCGACAGGGCGCGGACAAGAGGATTGCGGGAACGGCGAATGGGCGGGAAGACGAGGCGCATTGGTTAAAAATCCGTATGTGGCACAATGACATGCATGCGAGCCCCTGTACCTTGGGGCATCCCGTCCCCATAGACAAGTGCCATGACGACTACCGCCCAAGCCGCCCCTCTCTGCCAACTGGCGGACATCCCCGATGGCAACGCCATCGAAGTCGAAGCCGTAGTGAACGGAGAGACGGAATCCCTGATGGTGTACCGCCATGGGAACGAGGCCCGGGCCTATTTCAACGTCTGCCCCCATGCGGGCCGGCGCCTGGACTACGTTCCCGGCAAGTTCCTGGTCCGTGACGGCCGGATCATCTGCGCGGCCCATGGGGCCACCTTCACGGCCGACACCGGCGACTGCACGGCGGGCCCCTGCCGGGGCGACCGGCTCCGTACCGTGGCGGTTGCCGTGACCAACGGATTCGTTCACCTCGCCTGACGACGGTATTCCGGGAATGTGTGGGAGCCGCTTCAGCGGCGATGGGTACTCGCGGCAAGCTTGCCTGCTGCCGCAGGATCGCCGGCATAGCCGGCTCCCACAGGATTTCAGCGGTACATGAGGTTGATGGTGACGAGGGTCAGCGTCAGGATCAGGATCGTCAGCGGCAGGCCCACGCGCAGGAAATCCTTCGACCGGTAGCCGCCGGGGCCGGCCACCATCATCAGGGCCGGGTGGCCGGATGGCAGCAGGAAGGTGTTCGACGAGGACACCGCCACGATCAGTGCGTAGGCCGACGGGTTGCCGCCCGTGGTGACGGCGACGCTGATGGCGATGGGTACCATCATCACCGTGGCACCCACGTTCGACATGACCTGCGAGAACAGCAGCGTGAGCACCGCGATGGACAGCTGCAACGTCCACTGCGGCGCATGGCCGAGGATCTGCAGTACTTCCTGCGCGATCCACGACGCGGTACCGGTGGAGTCCATCGACCAGCCCAGCGGGATGAGGCAGGCGGTGACGAAGATGGTCTTCCAGTTGATGGCCTTGTAGGCCTCGTCCATGTTCAGCACACCGGTGAGCAGCATGCCCACGGCGCCCGTCATCATCGCCACCGACAGGTCGAGGTGGGTGAACAGCGCCAGGCACTTCGCCAGCACGAAGAAGCCCACCGCCTGCCAGATCTTGCCGGGGCGCTGTTCTTCCTTCGGGATGTCGGTGACCACGACGATGTCGCGGTCTTCTTCCGCCAGCATGAGGTCGCGCCACTTGCTGTGCAGCACGAGGGTGTCGCCGGCACGCAGGGTCACGGCGCGCACGTCCTCGCGGAACACTTCGTCGCCGCGGTTCACCGCCAGCACGGAAATGCCGAAGCGCTTGCGCAGGCGCAGGTCGCCCACGCTCTGCTTGATGAAGCGCGAGCTGGGCGGCACCACGGCTTCGGAAATACCCGCGCGCGTGGTGTTGAACTGCTCGCCCAGCTGGCGCATGCGCATGGACACGCGGCACAGCTGGTTGTTCGCGAACGCCATGATGGCGTCGCGCGGGGCGAGCACACCCAGCACCGTGCCCACCCAGATCATCTGGTCCGACGGCGGGGCCACGCGGCTTTCGTTGCCGTTCTTGATGGCCAGGATCAGCGGCGCGCCGTGCAGCTGTTCCACTTCGCCGATGCTCATGCCCACCAGTGGGCTTTCCGCCGTGACGGTGAGCTCGGCCGTCTCGCCGGCGATGCCATAGGTGTCGGCGAAGTAACTTTCCGTGCGCCCGGGCGTGACCTTCAGGCGATCGTCTTCGCGCTCCGGCAGCAGCTTGCGCGTGAAGAGGTAGAAGAAAAGCACGCCGGTGACGGCCAGCACGAGGCCCACCGGCGTGACGCTGAAGAGCCCGAACTTCGGAATGGTGTGCGCACCGGGGGGGAGGTTGCTGTTCGCGCTGGCGATCAGGTCATTGAGGACGATCAGCGGCGAGTTCGCGATCAGCGTGGTGTTCGTGGCCGTGAGGATGCAGAAGGCCATCGGCAGCAGCAGGCGCGACATCGGCACGCCGGTGCGGGCGGACAGGCGGCTGGTGACGGGGATCATCAGCGCGGCCAGCGCCTGGCTGGGGATCACGGCGCTGAAGAGGCTGGTGACGCTGTTCACCACCACGCCCAGGCGGGATTCCACCCCTCGGGCCATGCGCATGACGAAGGCGGCGGTGAGGTTCAGCACGCCGGCGCGGTCGAGCCCCGCGCCCATGATCATGATGGCGATGATCGCGATGACGGCGTTGCCGGCGAAGCCGTTGAACACCTGGTCGCCGGGGATCAGGCCGGTGAGGCCAATCGTGACCACCACGAGCAGGGCGACCATGTCGGCCCGGATCCACTCCAGAACGAGCATGAGCATGGTGAAGCCCACCAGGCCCAGCACGAGGATCATTTCGGGAGTGAGTGTGAGAGCCACTAGCCGGCTATCCGGATCCGGTCGGTTGGAACATGCGGTGGCATGGTGCTGCCAGGCTGTGGAGTTGCCGCAGGAGTATACGCGCTGGGTGTGGACAAGGGCTGAAGCTGACGATTGTGGGAGCCGGCTATGCCGGCGATCCCGCGCAGCGGGCAAGCGCATCGCGAGCACCGTATCGCCGCTGAAGCGGCTCCCACTTCCGTGGGTCAGTGATCAGCCTTCAACTCGCTCGTACAGGAAGTCCCACACGCCGTGGCCGAGGCGCGTGCCGCGACGCTCGAAGTGCGTTTCGATGCGCCACGCCGGACGCTCGGCGGTTGCTCCCGGCCCGACCCGGTTGCGCCAGCCCGGTGCCGCTTCCATGGTTTCCCGCATGTGCTCGGCGTAGGCCTCCCAGTCGGTGGCGAGGTGGAGCAGGCCGCCGGGCGCCATGCGCGAGGCAAGCAGTTCGACGAACGCCGGCTGGACCAGGCGCCGCTTGTTGTGCCGCTTCTTGTGCCAGGGGTCCGGGAACCAGATGCGCACTTCCGACAGGCTGCCCGCGGGGATCTCGTGCTCCAGCACTTCCACGGCGTCGTGCTTGTAGAGCCGCACGTTGCCCGCATCGCGCGCGGCCAGGGTGTTCATGACGCGGCCCACGCCGGGGCCATGCACTTCCACGCCGATGTAGTCGCGGGCAAGGTCGTGCTCGCTGGCCCAGGCCAGCGCCTCGCCGTTGCCGAAGCCGATCTCGAGCACGCGCGGCGCGCTACGCCCGAAGGTGGCGTCGAGGTCGCGTTCCGTGCCGGTGTAGTCGAGCCCGAAGCGCGCCCAGTGGTCGTCGAAGGCGCGTTGCTGGGCCGGGGTCATGCGGCCCTCGCGCAGCACGAAGCTGCGGATGCGGCGATGGAACGGGGCGTCGCCCGTGGTTTCGTCGTCGTGCGCCATCGTCAGCCCACCAGTCCGTCGACGGGGCTCGAAGCCGAGGCGAAACGCTTGCGGGGAATGCGGCCGGCGCGAAACGCGGCACGGCCTGCCTCGACCGCCAGCTTCATCGCATGCGCCATCAGCACCGGGTCCTTCGCGCCGGCGATGGCGGTGTTCATCAGCACGCCATCGCAGCCCAGTTCCATGGCGATGGCCGCATCCGAGGCGGTGCCCACGCCGGCATCCACGATCACCGGCACCTTCGCGTTCTCCACGATCTCGAGCAGGTTGTAGCGGTTCTGGATGCCGAGCCCCGAGCCGATCGGCGCGGCGAGCGGCATGATGGCGGCACAGCCGATCTCTTCCAGGCGACGCGCGAGGATCGGGTCGTCGGAGGTGTACACCATGACGTCGAAGCCGTCGGCCACCAGTTTCTCCGCGGCGGCCAGGGTCTGCACCACGTCCGGATAGAGCGTGCGCTCGTCGCCCAGCACTTCCAGCTTCACCAGGTTGTGGCCGTCGAGCAACTCGCGCGCGAGCCGGCAGGTGCGCACGGCGTCGTCGGCCGTGTAGCAGCCGGCGGTGTTGGGCAGCAGGGTGAAGCGGTCCGGCGGCAGCGCGTCCAGCAGGTTCGGCTGGCTGGCGTCCTGGCCGATGTTCACGCGGCGGATGGCCAGCGTGACGATCTGCGCCCCGGCCGCATCGGTGGCGCGGCGGGTCTCGTCGAAATCCTTGTACTTGCCGGTGCCGGTGAGCAGGCGCGAATGGAAGGTGCGGCCGGCCACGGTGAGGAGGTCGTCGGCGGCGGGAGCGAAGTGGTTCATGCGGGTTTCCGTCGGGGCGTGGCGTCAGCCGCCGCCAATGGCGTGGACGATCTCCACCCGGTCGCCTTCGGCGAGCAGGTGCGTCGCGTGCGCGCTGCGCGGCACGATTTCGAGGTTCACTTCCACCGCCACCCGTTTGCCGGCATAACCGGCGGCGTCGAGCAGGGCGGACACGGACGTACCCGGCGCGCAGTCGCGCGCATCACCGTTGAGCGTAATCAGCATCCGCCGATTCTAGCGAGCCCGTCACTCCGGGTGTAGGCGCAAGCGCTTCAGCGGCCGCGCCACCCGTCGCCACCGCGCATCGGAATGCCCGTGCCCGGCTGGTTCCCCGAGCCCATGCCGGTTCCCGGCTGCGGCGCCCGGCTGTTCGTGTAGCCCGTGCCCGGCTGCACCGGCGGGGTTCCGTAGTAGCCGTGGTTCCAGCCACGGTTGCGATCGCGGTCGTTCCAGCCTGGCTGACGCTCGGGCGCCAGTTTCACGCCCGCGCCGCCACCGGCAGAGGTAGTGCCACTGCCGGCAGCCAGGCTGAGCGATCCGCCGCGCCCGTCGTCGTGGCCGCCGTGCCCATGGCCCGGGCCGTCGTGATCGTGGTCGTGTCCTGGCCGGCCATGGTCGTGGTCGCGCCCGCCACGGCCGTCGCGGTCGTTCCAGCCGTAACCGGGGGGATAGCCGCCATAGCCATAGCCATAGCCATAGCCGTAGCCGTTGTCCACCACGGTGCCGTTGCCGCCGTAGTCCGTGCGGTCCTCGTAACCGCCACCACCCACCGAAACCTGGCCGCCCACATAAAGGCGAGCCGGCTGGGGCAGGGTGCCGGTGCTGACGGTTTCCTTCCGGACCGGCGCCGAGGGCCCCGAGATATAGCTGACGCCCGGTTTCGGCATGTCGGCGGTGGACACCGTCCGCGATTGCGCCACGACCCCGCCCGCGGCCAGCGCGAGCCCGACGGCGATGGAAAGCGAAAGCGATCGATGCATGGCCCGACCCTCGTAAGGATTCCCGTAGCCGATTATGCGCGCACCCCTTCCCGGTGGCGTAAGAACCCGCCGCCATGTTCAGCCACCCGCCACCTTTGCCCCCGCCGCCGCACTCGTATTACCATCCGAGCCCGACGCGGGTGTAGCTCAATGGTAGAGCTGTAGCTTCCCAAGCTACTGACGAGGGTTCGATTCCCTTCACCCGCTCCAGTTTGGGCCCGCTACGCTACACAACGCCTCCCGGGTCACTGTCACTGCCAATTTGTCCTTGGTAAAATGGACAGATGTCGGCACTGCTCCGACGCATAGCTTGCGGAGAATCGACCGGTGAAAGCGCCAACGTTGAAAGACAAGGCCGCGTACTACGCCAAGGTCCGCGCCGCGAATTATGCCGACAGCCTTCGCCTCGAAGGGTTCGATGTGCGTCGCAAGGAAGGCAAAAAAGCTCCGTCAGCGGCTGCGGCGATCAAGAAGCGGTCCCGGACATCCATGTGAGTCAGGATAAGTACGGGGTTGACGACGATCCGTACTGTTACGCGGGCTCAACGATCCCAGGTTCCCCACTGACCAGGTAACTCTTCGCGGCGTAACATCTGCGGTAGTTCACATTCTCCTGGAACTGTCTCTTATACACATCT